>JBKBRD010000055.1:0-12702 GCA_046292405.1 Allobosea sp.
ATCGCGGCCGCCTGCGTCGCGCGCTATCTCGTCTCGCCGGGCGGCAAGGCGCTGGAGGCGATCAAGTCCAACGAAACGCGACTCGAATATCTCGGCGTCTCCAGCCGCAAGGTGCTTTACGGGGCCTATCTCGCCTCCGGCCTGCTCGCCGGGCTAGGCGGCGCGATCATCGCGCTGGTGTCGGGCCATGTCACGCCGGAGCTGGCCTATTGGGTGCGCTCGGGCGAATTCGTCTTCATCGCCATTCTCGGCGGGGCGGGCGGCGTCGCCGGCCCCTTCCTCGGGGCGCTGATGTTCCAGATCATCCGCGGCTACGCGGCCGTCTATGCGCCGGAAACCTGGCATGCGGTGCTGGGCGTGATGCTGCTGGTGATCATCTTCTTCGCGCCCACCGGCCTCTACGGGCTGATTCTCGGCAAGAAGCGCGCGGGAGAGGCGAAATGAGCGAGGTCATTCTCGAAGCCCGCGATCTGCAGCTGCGCTTCGGCGGCGTGCAGGCCGCCGCCGGCGCCAGCCTCACCGTGCGCGCCAATGAGCGCATCGCCATCATCGGCCCCAATGGCGCGGGCAAGACCACCTTCATCAACCTCTGCACCGGCTACATCAAGCCCGAGAGCGGCAGCGTGATCTTCGCCGGGCGCGACGTCACCGCCCTGTCGCCGCGCGCCATCACCCGGCTCGGCATCGGCCGCTCCTTCCAGATCCCGCAGCTCTTCATCGAGAACACGGTGATGGAGAATCTGCTGCTGGCGCTGAGCGCGCGCGAAGGCACCTGGTCGCCTTTCCTCAAGCTGGAAAAGCACCCGAAGATCGACGAGATGTGGGCGCTGCTCGACATTGTCGGGCTGAAGCAGACCGGCCACCGCATCGTCCGCGAGCTGCCCGAGGGCATGCGCAAGCTGATCGACATCGCGGTCGCGCTGGCGCTCGAGCCGAAGCTGATCTTCATGGACGAGCCGACTTCGGGCGTCTCCAGCCATGAGAAGTTCCAGGTCATGGATACGCTGACGCGGGCGCTGGACGCGCGCGCTGCCACCGCCATCTTCGTCGAGCACGACATGGACGTCGTCGCCCGTTACGCCAGCCGCGTCGCCGTCTGGTCGGGCGGCAGGATCGCGCTCGAGGGCACGCCCGACGAGATTCTGAATCATCCCGACGTGCTCGAGACCGTCATCGGCGTGGGGGTCTGATCATGCTGGAGATCAACGGGCTATCCGCAGAGATCGAGGGCGTGCAGGTGCTGCGCAAGGTCGATTTCGCGCTTGCGCAAGGCGCCACCGTCGCCCTCATCGGGCGCAACGGCGCGGGCAAGACCAGCCTGCTGCGCGCCATCATGGGCTTCATGAAGATCACCGGCGGCGGCATCGCCTTCGACGGCAAGCCGCTGGACGGCGTCAAGCCGCATGAGCGGCCGCGCCTGGGCATCGGCTACGCGCCCGAGGATCGCCGCCTGTTCTCGACCTTCACCATCGAGGAGAACATCAGGCTGCCCGCCGAGGTGATGAAGGTCTCCGGCAGCGAGATCGCCCGCAGGCTGGACGGCATCTACCAGGTGCTGCCCGAACTCGCCGATCTGCGCCATCGTCCGGCTGCGGGACTCTCCGGCGGCCAGGGCAAGATGGCGGCGCTCGCCCGCGCCCTGATGGTCGGCCAGCGCCTGATCCTGCTCGACGAGCCCTTCCAGGGCCTCGCGCCCGTGCTGGCGCAGCGTTATGCGGCGGCCTTGCGGGCGCTGCGCGACAGTCATCCCGACATCGCCCTGCTGATCACCGAATCCAATCCCAGCCTGCTGCGCAATTTCGCCGAACGCGCCTATGCGATCGAGCGCGGCGAGGTCACGGAAGTGGCCGGCGGGCTGGCGGCGAGTTCGCTGGCGGCGGCGGGTCTGCATTGAGCGGCGCCGCTCCTGCAGGGCAGCGCGTTGACTGCCGATCGGGAGGATATACATTTAAGGATGTGTATCAGAGGGCAGGGCGATGCAGGTTGCGCGGTGGGGAAACAGTTTGGCCGTCCGGTTGCCCGCCTCGGTCGTCGAGGCGCTTGGGCTCAAGGAGGGAGACGAGATTTCGATCAAGGTCGCGGGCGAGCGGGCCTTCGACGTGGAGCGCGACCGCAGCCGGGAGCGTGCGCTGGATCGCATGCGATCCTTGCGCAAGCCCCTGCCGCCCGGCTGGCGTTTCGATCGCGATGAGGCCAACGACCGGTGAGCGGGCCGCGCGAGTTCGTCGACACGAATGTGCTGATCTACGCCTTCGCCGAGGATGGGCGCTCCCGCGCCGCCGAGGCGCTGCTGTCGCGCGGCTGCGCGACCAGCGTGCAGGCGCTCAACGAATTCGCCAATGTCGCTCGCCGCAAGCTCGGCATGGAGTGGCGCGAATTGCGAGACGCGCTCGCGGCCGTGAAAGTGCTGCTGGCGCCGATCGCGCCGCTGGCGCTCGAAACCCACCAGGCCGGCATCGACATCGCCGAGCGCTATCGGCTCTCCGTCGACGATGCGACGATGCTTGCGGCGGCGCTGCAACTTGGCTGCACGACCTTCTGGTCGGAAGATATGCAGGACGGGCTCGTGCTGGATGGGCGCATGACGATCCGCAATCCGTTCCACGTAACCAACATGTAGGACCCGCGTGCAGCCTCTCACGAGGAGCGCCACAGACGTCGCTGAACCGCCCCGCCGGGCTGGCAGACGCGTCGTCAGGCTGAAATGAGACCTGACGGCCCTTCGAAGACAGGAGAAACCCCATGACTCAACACTTCATCAATGGCCGCCATGTCTCTGGCCGCACGGGCGAAACCATGTCCGTCGTCGCCCCCGCCACCGGCGAGGAATTCACCCGCATCGCCTGCGGCGCGGCCGAGGACATCGACGACGCGGTCAAGGCCGCGCGCGCCGCCTATGAGGGCGCATGGGGCCGGCTGACCGCGGCCGAGCGCGGGCGGCTGATCGCGAAACTCGGCCAGAAGGTGCTCGACAATTTCGACGAGCTCGCCCGTACCGAGGCGCAGGACACCGGCAAGCCGATGGCGCAGGCCCGCGCCGATATCGAGGCCACCGCGCGGTATTTCGAGTTCTATGGCGGGGCCGCCGACAAGGTCCACGGCCACGTCATCCCCTTTCTCAACGGCTACAGCGTCAGCGTCGTCCACGAGCCCCATGGCGTCACCGGCCATATCCTGCCCTGGAACTATCCCGCCCAGATGTTCGGCCGCTCGCTGACGGCCTCGCTGGCCATGGGCAATGCCGTGGTGCTGAAGCCGGCGGAGGAAGCCTGCCAGACCGCGCTGAAACTCGCGGTGCTGGCATCGGAGGTCGGCTTCCCCGATGGCGCGATCAACATCGTCACCGGGCGCGGCCACGAGGCCGGCGCGGCGCTCAGCGCCCATCCCGGCATCGGCTTCATGTCCTTTACCGGCTCGCCCGAGGTCGGCAAGCTGGTGCAGCACGCCTGCGCCGAGAACTTGATCCCCTGCACGCTGGAACTCGGCGGAAAATCCCCGCAGATCGTCTTCGAGGACGCCGATTTCGACGCCGCCGTGCCGGTGGTCTGCAAGGCCATCGTCCAGAACACCGGACAGACCTGCTCGGCCGGCAGCCGCGTGCTGGTGCAGCAGAACGTCTATGACGACTTCATGGGCGCGGTCGCCAAGCAGTTCGCCAAACTCCAGGCCGGCACGCCGGAAATGGACCTGGATTGCGGCCCGGTGATCAACGCCAGGCAGCGCGGCCGCGTGCAGAGCTTCATCGACCAGGCGCGCGAGCAGGGCATCCCCGTCATCGCTGAGGGGCAGATCGCCCAGGGCGTGCCCAATGGCGGCTACTATGTCACGCCGACCCTGTTCGGGCAGGTGCCGCGCGGCAACCGGCTGGAGCAGGAAGAGGTGTTCGGGCCGGTGCTCGCCGCCTTCTCCTTCGCGGATGAGGAGGATGCGATCAAGCTCGCCAATTCCACCGCCTATGGCCTGGTCGCCGCCGTCTGGACCGGCAATGGCGGGCGCCAGCAGCGCGTCGCCCGGCGCGTGCGCGCCGGCCAGGTCTTCATCAACGGCTACGGCGCCGGCGGCGGCATCGAGCTTCCCTTCGGCGGCACCGGCAAGAGCGGCCATGGCCGCGAGAAGGGTTTCATCGCCCTGGAGGAATTCGCTGTGACGAAGACAATCGTCCACAAGCACGGCTGAGCGCGCGCAGTCCGCGGACGCGGCAGACAATGACCGCCCGCCACCCTCCGCCCTCATCCTTAGTAGCCGCGTCAGCGGCGTCTCGAAGGATAGTCCAGCTCGTGCAGGAGCCTCCTGGAGCATCCTTCGAGACTCGCCTGCGGCGCACCTCGCAGATGAGGGCTGGACCCTTTGATCACATCATGATGACGTGGCGGATGGTACGGCCCTCGTTGAGCGCGTCGAAACCTTCGTTGATGCCGTCGAGCCCGCTCTGGCTGGTCATCAGCCTGTCGACTGGCAGCTTGCCGCGCTGGTAGAGCTCGATGAAACGCGGGATGTCGCGCATCGGGATGCAGGAGCCGACATAGGAGCCCTTCAGCGTCCGCTCTTCTCCGACTAGCTTGACCGGCGCGAGCGACAACGTGTGGGCGGGGTTGGCGAGGCCCGCCGTGGTGGTCGTGCCGCCGCGCCTGGTGATCTGGTAGGCGAGGTCGAGCGCCTTGACCGAGCCGGCCATCTCCAGCCCGTGGTCGACGCCGCCCTTGGTCGCGGCGCGGACGGCGTTGATCACGCCGGGGTCGCCGGCATTGAAGGTGTCGGTGGCGCCCAGCGTGCGCGCGATCGCCAGCTTCTCGTCGGAGAGATCGACGGCGATCACGCGGGAGGCGCCGCAGGCGGCTGCGCCCATCAGCGCGCTCAGGCCGACGCCGCCCAGCCCGACCACGGCCACCGTCTCGCCGGCCCGGACCTTGGCCGTGTTCACGGCCGCTCCGACGCCGGTCAGCACCGCGCAGCCGAACAGGGCGGCGATCTCATGGGGGATGTCGGCTTCGATCTTCACCAGCGAATGGCGCGAGATCACCGCATGTTCGGCGAAGGCGGAGACGCCGACATGGTGGTTGACCGGCTTGCCGCCGAGCGACAGCCTGCGCCCGCCATTCAGCAATTCGCCGACGCCATTGGCGGCGTTGCCGGGCTCGCACAGAGCGGGGCGGCCTTCGCTGCAGGGGGAGCAGTGCCCGCATGAGGGCACGAAGACCATGATCACCCGGTCACCCTTCTTGAGATCGGTGACGCCTGCGCCGGGCTCGACGACCTCGCCCGCCGCCTCATGCCCGAGCACCATCGGCACCGGGCGCGGGCGATTGCCGTCGATCACCGAGAGGTCGGAATGGCAGAGGCCGGCGGCGCGCACTCTCACCAGCACTTCGCCGGGGCCGGGCGGCGCGAGCTCGACCTCCTCGATCGAGAGCGGGCGGCTTTGCGCATAAGGGGCGGAGACGGGGCTGGCCTTAAGGACGGCGGCGCGGATCTTCACGGGCGTTTCCTCGGATGCTGTGCGTGGTGCGATCTATGCCGGGACCGGCGTCGCCCTTGCCGCGAGCTTCCGATTTGCAGGGCGGGCCTGTCAAAGACGAAAACGCGATCACCCGTATAAAGCGGGCGCATCGCCATCCTCGCCGAGCGTCGCGGTCCAGGTCTCGTCCTGGACCAGCCCGCGCAGAATCTCCCAGGAGAGCTGGCCGATGGCGCGGGCCGCCGCCGGCATCGGCCGCTCGGTCGAATAGGCGAGGTAGACCTTGCGATAGAGCGTCGGCTCGGCGATGCGCCAGCTGCGGAAAATGCCGGCCTTCTCGTGCTCGCTCACCGCCATGCGCGGCAGAATGCTGTAGCCCAGCCCGCGCTGCACCAGCCGCTTGATCTGCCCGTAGGATTCGATCTCGATCGCCGGTCGGATCGTGGCCTGGGCTCCCGCCGCTTCCTCGATCTGGTCGCGCAGCCCATGTCCGAGACCGGGCAGGATGAGATCGAGCGCTGCCGCTTCAGACATCGTCACAGTGCCGCCGGCAGGGGTCTTGATCGCATCGAGCCCCGGCGGTCCGAACAGGCAAAGCTCCTCGGTCAGCACGTGGTGGATGCCGAGGCCCTTGGGATCGGAGGTCGAGTAGATCACGGCGAGGTCGACATCGCCGCGGCGCAGCCAATCGAGCACGAAACCGCTCATCGCCTCGGCGATGCGAATGCGCACGGCCGGAAATTTCGCGCGGGCGGCCTCGATCAGCGGCACGCTGAATTGCTCGCTGACGGTGCCGGGCAGGCCGATCCTGACTTCGCCGGCCGGCGCCACCGACTCGCCGCGCACCGTGTCGCGCAACTCGCCGAAATCGGCCAGGATCGCGCGGGCCCGCTCCAGCAACCGCTGCCCGGCCTCGGTTGGGAGCACGCCGCGCGTGCCGCGATGCAGCAGCGCAACGCCGAGCTCGTCCTCCATATGGCGCAGATGCTGGCTGAGCGCCGGCTGGGCCACGCGCAGTTTCGTCGCGGCCTTGGAAAAAGAGCCCTGCTCGACGATAGCCGTGAAGTAGCGAAGCTGGCGCAAATCCATGTCTTGGCAAAAACCCCGCTGCGAATGCGCCGATGCGCGGGATGTTGGTAGCGCCGCCGGGCCAAGGTGGCTAGTCGAACGGCGCTTGGACCGTCAAAGGGCGAGGCCGCGCCGGCCTCGCCCTTCCCGGGAGATCAACGGCGGCTGAAGAAGCCGTCGAGATCGCTATCCTCGTCGCGGTGCCTGCCGCCCATCTGGGCTGCGAACCAGGCGGTCGCCGCGCCCAGCAGCAGCACGGCCGCGGTCAGGAATGCGGTGATGATCGCCGATTTGCGCGCCTTCTCGGCAGCCTGCTTCGCCGTCTCCTTCGCCTGCTGGAGCTTGGTGAAGGCGGCGTCGATCCGCGCCTGGGCTTCCGGCTGCGGGATGTTCATGCGGGCAGCCACACGCGAGGCGAGATAGTCGCGGTCGGCCGCTTCGAGCGAGCCCGACGCCATGCCCCCGATGAGAATGCGGGAGGCTTCGGCCCGCTCCTCGGCCGTCGGCGGCGTGGCGCCGGTGTTGCGCATCACGGAATCCAGCGCCGAGGCCAGCGGGTCCGCCTGCTGGTTGAGAAGAGAGGCGGCGCCGGTGGCCGCTGCGGAGGCTCCGCTGGCCGCAGTCTTGGCGACGCCGAACAGCGAGGAGCTGGCGACCATCGTCACCAGCAGCGCTCCGACCGCCCAGACCAAAAGACCATGCGCGCCGTCGCGCACGTCGCGCTCATGCGTGCGGACATCCTGCACAGGGCGGCGCATGCGGCCGGCCAGATAGCCGCCGGCAAAGCAGGCCGACACGGTGATCCAGATCAGCCACAGCCCGCCGGCGATGGTGACGAGGGCGAGACTGGAGGACCGACCCGTTTCGGCCGAGACCAGCGACAGGCCGAGCGCCGAGCCGAAGGCGGCCATGACCATCGTGATGGCGGCCGAAAGGACGCCCCCGCCGATGATGGAGCCCCATTCGAGGTAAGAGCCGCTGGATGCGGCGGCGGATGCCGGCGGTGTGACGACGACGACGTCAGAGGTGCCCATGGACATGTCCGGTCCTATCGCAAACCGAGGAAAGACAGGATGGCCAATACGACCACGATGAGTCCGATGATGTAGATGATGCCGTTCATTGCGCCCTCCGAAACCTGCCACCTCATGTGGCATCACCAAAACGTGAGGGAAGGCGGGAAGGTTCCGCGCGGAACTGCATGTCTTCGGCGGGCGTGGACTGACATGGCGGCCGGCTTGTCCGGCGGGCCCGCAGGCCTTAGCAAGATCGGTATCCGCGCAACTTGTACGAGACGCGAAAGTCAGGGACGAGACGATGACCCCCACCGAGACCTTGCGCGACGCGCTGATCGCCTGCCGCCGCGAGCACAAGCTGATCGAGATGAGCAGCCAGCCGGTTCCGGCCGATCTGCAGGAGGGTCTGGCGATCCAGGCGCAGGTCGCGCGCGCCATGGGCTATGCCGAAGCCGGCTGGAAGGTCGCCATCGCCGAGGATGGCACGCCGCTGGCGGGGCTGATGCCCGGCCCCTATCTGAAGCCCGGCGAGGTCTATGATGGCGCGATCGGCGCCGAACTGCGGATCGAGATCGAACTCGGCCTGCGGCTGGCGCGCGACGTGGCGTTCCGCCCCGACGCGCCCTATGACCGCGCCGAACTCCTCGACCATTGCGACCGGGCCTTTTTCGGCGTCGAGATCGTCGAGAGCCGCTTCGCCAACTGGGTCGGCGCGCCGATGCCGCTCTGGCTCACCGATGCGATGGGGCATGGCGGCTACGTCATCGGCCCCGATCTCGACATCGGCGTTCTCGACGCCGTCTCCGGCCTCGGCTGCTTCATTTCGCTGAACGGCGTCACGCTCTATGATCAGCCGGCCGTGCACGGCAATGGCGACCCGATGGCGCCTTTCCTGGCCTGGGCCAACCGCAAGCACGACTTCATGGGCGGGCTCAAGGCCGGCCAGATCGTGACCACCGGCAGCCTGTGCGGCGGCGTGCTGTCTCCCGGAAAAGGCCAGGTTTTGGCGAAGCTTACGCCGCTCGCCGAGGTCGCTCTGACCCTGCGTTAGAGCGGTGGGGGGTTGGTCCTGCACTGCAAGGGTGTATAAAAAAGCCCAATTTTAGCGGGAACATCCGCTGCGCGGTGTCGTTGCGTGCTGGTTGTGCGTCGTCCAGGAGATCGAATGCGGGTGTGGCGGAGCTTGACCCGCAGTGTGGCGATCACGGGAGGCGTCGCACTGCTCGCCATGCTGGGCGGCCAGCCTGCGACGGCGCAGGGATTCGATTTCTCGTCGCTCGACGTGTTCGGCCTATTCACCTCCCGCGAGCAGGCGCCTGCGCCCAGCGCCGCGACGCTGCCATATCAGCTGACTTTCGATCTGGCCGGCGCCGCCGACGCCAAGGCGCTCACCCGAAGCCTTCAGGATGCCTCGCTGCTGTATCGTCTGCGGCAGGACGCGCCGCCTGATGGCGAGACTCTGGCGCGCCGCATCGCGGCCGACATCAATCCGCTGATCGACGCCCTCTGGTCCCAGGGCTATTTCAACGCCGAGATCGCCATCGCCATCGACGGCGCGGCTCTGCTGCCGGGACAGGAGCCGGGGGTGGCGCTCGTGCGCAGCGCCGAGGCCTATCGCAACCGCGCGCCCGTGCCGGTGACGGTTCGCGTCGCGCCCGGGCCATTGTTCGCGCTGCGCAATGTGGCTGTGGTCGAGCGCGGCGTCGGCGCTCCGGCGCTGGCCGACGCGCAGAAGGTGTCCGGCTTGAATGCGGGCGACCCCGCGGTGTCGGCTTCGCTGAGGGCAGGCCGCGCCGCGCTGGTCGATCGCCTGCGCAGCCAGTCGCGCCCGCTTGCCAAGGTGGTCGAACTGCGCCCCGTGGTCGACCACGCCACGCGCAGCATGGATGTGACTTATGTCGTCGAGCCCGGTCCGCGCGCCGGCTTCGGCGAAGTTTCGGTGGGCGACACCGACGAGATCCCGCCCGCAGTGGTGCGATCCTTCATCTATCTCGAGCCGGGGGACCCGTATTCGCCGAAGGCGCTGGCCGACACCCGCAAATCCATCGCCACGCTTCCCGCCGTCGGCGCGGTGCGGATCCGGGAAGCAACGGAACTGGACCGGGCCGGCAACCTGCCGATTTTCGTCGAGGTCAGCGAGCGCCCCAAGCGCGTGCTCGGCTTCTCGGCGCGCTATTCCACCATCGACGGCCCGCAGGTGAAGACCTACTGGGAGCATCGCAACCTGTTCGGCGGCGCCGAGCGCCTGCGGCTCGAAGGCGATGTGTTCTTCACCCCGCGCATCGACGGCACCAAGATCAAGAGCGTCGGCGATTTCGAAGAGACCGATCTCGGCGGGCGCTTCACCGTCAGCTTTCTGAAGCCTGCGCTTGGCGGCAGCCGCTATGACTGGCTCGTCGATGCGACCGGCGCGCGCGAACGCGTCGGCACTACGCGTTATGGCGGCTACACCGCCCGCTACGCCAATGTGACCACCGCGATCCGCAGGCGTTTCAGCGACACCTTCTCGATCCAGGCGGGGCTGGAGGTCGAGCGCGGCCAGACCAGCGATGTGCTTGGCCAGGTCGACTACACCCTGGTCGGCGTGCCGCTTTCGGTGCGCTACGATTCCACGGACAGCCTGCTCGATCCGACGCGCGGCATCCGCGCCACCGCCTCGGTCGCGCCCTATCCGACCTTCATGGGTTCGACGGTCGGCATCGTCCAGGCCAAGGCGGCAGCCTCCGCCTATTACGCGCTCGACGAAGATGCGCGTTATGTGCTCGCCGGGCGGATCGGGCTCGGCTCGCTCTCGGGCGCGAGCCTGGACGAGATCCCGGCGACGCGGCGCTTCTATGCCGGCGGCGGCGGCTCCGTCCGCGGTTACGCCTATCGCACGCTGTCGCCGCTCGGGCCGCTGAACCAGCTCACCGGCGGGCGCAGCCTGTTCGAGGCTTCGGTCGAGGCGCGCATCAAGCTGACCAAGACCATCGGCGTCGTTCCGTTCTTCGATGCGGGCATGGCCTTCGACTCCGCCGTGCCGAATTTCAAGGAGCAGATGCAATACGCTGCGGGCGTCGGGCTGCGCTACTACACCGCCATCGGGCCGATCCGATTGGATGTCGCGGCGCCGCTGAATCCGCGCAAGGGCGACAAGCCGGTCGCAGTTTATATCAGCATCGGGCAGGCCTTCTGATGGCGGCCCGTTTCCGCCTTTCGCGCCTGGCGCTGCTCGGCCTGCTGCTGCTGGCAGGGCTCGTCGCTTCGGCCGGTTTCGTCGGCTTTGCCCAGAACGCGCAGAGCGACCGCGGCGTCGTCGCCGACTTGATCTCGCGCGCGCTCTCCAGCGACAGCAGCCAGGTCTCCATCGGCGCGGTCGACGGCGCCTTGTCGTCGGACCTGACGATCCGCGACATCGTCCTGTCCGATCGGGACGGGCCCTGGCTGCGCCTGGACCGCGCCAGGCTGATCTGGACGCGCTCGGCGCTCCTGCGCCGCAGGCTGGAAGTGAATCGGCTCGAGATCGGGCGGCTTGAAGTGCTGCGCCGGCCTGCGCCGCAACCAGCCGCCGCTGTCGCCAGCGACCAGCCGATCCTGCCCGAGCTGCCGCTGAAGGTGATCGTCGAGGCTTTTCAGCTCAACGAACTCCTGCTCGGCGCGCCGGTGCTTGGGGATGCGGCGCGGCTGACGGCCAATGGCGCAGCCACGCTCGGCCCGCCGGCCGAGGGGCTCGACCTCAGGCTCGAGGCCCGCCGGCTCGACCGCGCCGGCCAGGCGACGGTCAGGCTTGTTTTCGTGCCGCAGACCACCGATCTGCAACTCGCCGCCAAGATCGATGAGCCTGCGGGCGGTCTCATCGCCAAACTCGCCTCGCTGCCGGGCGAGCCGCCCGTCAAGCTCGACCTCAACGGCTCGGGCCCGCTCGATTCCTTCCGCTCCAGGCTCGACTTTACCGCCGGCGAGACGATCGGCGCGCAAGGCACGGCCAATCTGGCGCGGGTGGGAGCCACGCGCGAGCTTGCTCTCAAGCTCGACGCGCGTATCGAGGGGCTGACGCCGGCGCCGGTCGCCCCGGTGTTCGCCGGCGCCACGCAGCTCGACGGCGCGGTCGGCTTCGCCGATGACGGTGTCATCGACATTCGGCGTCTCGCCCTGCTGTCGGCGCTGGCGCGGCTCGACGTGCTCGGGCGTGTCGCCGCGGACAAGACGCTGGATCTGCGCGTGACCGCGGCAGCGCTGCCGAATACGAACGGAAAAACCGTCGCCGCCGGTTCGGAGATCGGCAAGCTCGCCTTCGACGCGACCATCCAGGGGCCTGCTGCGGGTCCGCGCGTCGTCGCCTCGCTCGATCTGGAAGAGGGACGCCTGCCGCTGGGCGCGCTCGGCAAGCTGACGGCGCGCTTCACCGCGACCCCGAGCGGAACGATCGGTCAAAGCGGCACCCAAATCGCGCTGGTCGCCGATGGCGAGGCGACGGGCGTGGCGCTGGCCGATCGCAACCTCGCCCGCTTCGTCGGCGAGCGGGTGGTCTTCACCCTGCGCGGCACGGGGCAGGACGACGCCACCGCCGATTTCGAGACGCTGCGTCTGGCCCTGTCCGGCGTCACGCTCGATTACAAGGGCAAGCTCGGCCAGGCGCGGGTGCTCGGGCAGCTCAAGGCGCTGCTGCCCGACCTGTCGCGGCTCAGCGGCCTCGTCGATCGACCGCTGCGCGGCGCCGCCGAGGTCGCGGCCGATCTCGACGCCACCCCGCGCAGCAACACCTTTGCCGCCGTGCTGACGGGCAAGGCCGACAGGCTCGCGACCGGATTGCCAGCGCTCGACCGCGTGCTCGCCGGCGATCTGACGCTGGCCGGGCGCATCGGCGCGGCCGCGGGCGACCTGACGGTGACCGGTTTCCGGCTGGAGGGGCGCCATGGCGCCTTCACGGCCGATGGAGCCGTCCGGGTCGAGCGCTCCGACCTGAAGCTGGCGCTCACGCTGCCGGATCTCAAACGCGCCGATCCGAGGCTGACAGGCAGCGGCGCGCTCAGCGCGCAGATCACCGGGCCGCGCGACCGGTTGAACGCGCAGGCCCAGCTCGCCATCAGCGACGCGACCGCGCTCGGCCGCCCGATACCGCGCCTGGCGATCGACGCTGCGATCCGCGATCTGCAAGGCGCGCTGCAGACCGACGCGACGCTG
>JBKBRD010000056.1:0-12605 GCA_046292405.1 Allobosea sp.
CGCTCTTGCCGTAGCGCGCGCCGACGAAATCGGCGATCGAGGTGATGTTCTGCGATTTCGCGATCTCGGCGATGCGCGCGACGAAACGATGGCCCAGCCCGATGACCAGGATCGGGCCGACATAGATGCCGAGAAAATCAAGCCCGGCGCGGCTGGCGAAGCCGACCGACCCGTAGAAGGTCCAGGAGGTGCAGTAGACGCCCAGCGCCAGCGCGTAGATCGTGGTGCGCGCCCGCCCGCTCATCAGGCGGCGGCCGGAGGTGTCGGCCATATGCGCGACGGCGAAGAGCCCGCACAGATAGGCCAGCGCAACCAGAATGACCGACCAGGCCGGGATCATCTCGCCTCCATCGGTTCAGCGGTTCTTCGCGCGAGACTAGCGGGCTCGCCTGCGGCAGACCATAGGGCTTTCGGCGGGGCGGGGAGCGCGTTTTCGCCAAATGCCGGGGACAACCAGGTCGAACGTCGTAGTCAATCACAATCCAAGCTGTCTATTTCCGGCTCGACCCTGTTGGTTGTAGCATCGGCCCAATTTAGGGCGCGCTGCATGAAGGGGATTGGGGCATGCTGAAGGAATTCAAGGAATTCGCCCTCAAGGGCAATGTCATCGACCTCGCCATCGGCGTGGTCATCGGCGCGGCCTTCGGCAAGATCGTGGAGTCGCTGGTCGCCGACGTGATCATGCCTTTCTTCGGCGCACTCGGCGGCGTCGATTTCTCAAACTACTTCTTCGGCCTCAATAAGGCCGTGACTTCGCCGGTGCTGGACGAAGCCAAGAAACAGGGCGCGGTCTTCGCCTACGGTTCCTTCGTGACGGCGGCGATCAACTTCATGATCATCGCCGCCGTGCTGTTCGTCGTGGTCAAGCTGATCAACCGGATGAAGCGGCAGGAAGCGGCGGCGCCGGCGGCGCCTGCGACGCCCCCGGCCGATGTCGCGCTGCTGACCGAGATCCGCGACCTGCTGAAGCAACGTCCGCTGTAAGCCGATCTCCGGCCACCCATCACGGCGAACGATTGACCTGATCTCGCGAATTCATGTCCGCCTGCGCCGCGATCGGCTAAAGCAGGCGAATGTTTTCGCGAGGCCAGACAAGATGACATCCACGACCGAGCGCAGTGATTTTCTCGCCGCCATCCGCCCCGAGGCGCGCAGCGCGCCCGAGAGCGGCATTGTCGAGGTGGTCAATCACGGCCGCATGAAGCAGGGGCTGATCCCGCTCTGGGTCGGCGAAGGCGATCTGCCGACGCCGGGCTTCATCATCCGCGCCGCCGAGAAGTCGCTGGCCGACGGCGAAACCTTCTACACCTGGCAGCGCGGCGTGCCGGAGCTGCGCGAGGCGATCGCGCAGTATCATACGAAGCTCTATGGCCAGCCCTTCTCCTCCGACCGGTTCTTCGTCACCGGCTCGGGCATGCACGCCGTGCAGATCGCCGTGCGGCTGGTGGCGGGCCCTGGCGACGAGCTGGTGGTGCCGACGCCGGCCTGGCCGAATTTCGTCGCGGCCATCGGCGTCTCCGGCGCCAAGCCCGTCTGCGTCGCGATGGATCTCTCCGAGGGGCGCTTCAGCCTCGACCTCGACAAGCTCGCCGCCGCGATCACGCCCAAGACCAAGGCGCTGGTGATCAACTCGCCGGCCAATCCCACCGGCTGGACCGCGAGCCGCGAGGAACTGGTCGCCCTGCTCGCTCTGGCCCGCCGGCACGGGATCTGGATCATCGCCGACGAGATCTACGGCCGCTTCGTCTATGACGGGCAGCCGCGCGCCGCCTCGTTCCACGACGTCATGGACGAGAGCGACCGCATCCTCTTCGTGCAGACCTTTTCGAAAAACTGGGCGATGACCGGCTGGCGCATCGGCTGGATCGAGGCGCCGGCCGCGCTCGGCCAGGTGATCGAGAACCTGATCCAGTATTCGACCTCGGGCAGCCCCGTCTTCGTCCAGCGCGCCGCCACGGCCGCGATGACGGAAGGCGAGCCATTCGTCGCCGAGCAGATCGCCCGCGCCACGCAAGGCCGGCGGATCATTTCGGAGGGCTTGAAGGCGACGAACCGCGTTTCGCTCGCTGCGCCGGCGGGCGCCTTCTACCAGTTCTTCAGCGTCGACGGCCGGACCGATTCCCGCGCCCTGGCGATCGAGCTGGTCGATACCGCCAATGTCGGGCTCGCGCCGGGAACGGCCTTCGGACCCGGCGGCGAGACCGGGCTGCGGCTGTGCTTCGCCCGCAAATCCTCCGACCTCGTCGAGGTCGTGGCGCGGCTGCAAAAAGCGCTGGGCCAGAGCTAGCCTGCGCAGGGCAGCCCTGCATCGGCGGAAATTGACGCAAGCCCGGCCCGTCGCGACAGTGCCGGCCAGCGCGGCAGCCTGTGCCGCGTTGTTTCCGGGATGCCCATGCCTGTCCGTGATCGCCCATGACATCTGCTTCCGTTCTCGGGCGCGAACTCTCCGTGTTGGCGCTGGCGGCGGCGGGGGGCGCGCTCTTCGCCCTGACCGGGGCGGAAGCAGCCTGGCTGTCGGGGTCGATGCTGGCCGTGGCCGCGCTCGGGCTGCTGCGGCCGCTGCCCATGCTGCGCAAAGGCTGGTTCGAGGGCACGATGCTGCTCTCGGGCGCGCTGATCGGCTCGGCCGCCACCCCTGAGGCGGTCGGCGCCGCGGCGCGCTATCCCGCGTCGCTCGCCGTGCTCTTCCTCGGGCTCGCCGCCATCATCGCCGCGACGGGCGCCTATCTGCGCCTGGCCGGGCGCTGGAGCTGGACGGATGCGATCCTCGCCTCGGCGCCGGGGGCGCTGACGGCGGTGATCGCGGTGGCGCACGCCAAGGGCGCCGATATCGGCAAGATTTCCGTGATCCAGCTGTTTCGCATTCTCGTCCTCGTCGCCTTCCTGCCCGGGCTGATGCAATATGGCGGGACTGGCGACGTGCTGGCGGCGCGGCCGGCGGCGGTGGTGTCCGGCCTTGTCGATACGCTGCTCGTCCTTGGCTGCGGGCTTGTCGGCGCGCGGCTGTTTGCGCTGCTGCGCGTGGCGGCCCCGACGATCCTCGGCGCAACCGTTGCGAGCGCGATCCTGCACGGGACCGGCCTGGTCGAAGGCAATCTGCCGGCGCTGGCGCAGAATGTCGTGCTGGTGATGCTGGGCGCCGTGATGGGCGGGCGGGTTGCGAGCGTGAAGCGCAGCGAGCTGCTCAAGCTGTTTCCGCTGGCACTGGGCAGTTTCATCGTCTCGATCGGCGTCGCCTTCGCCTTCGCCTGGCCGGCGGCGCTGGTTGCGGGCGTGCCCTATTCCACCGCGATGCTCGCCTTCGCGCCAGGAGGGCTGGAGGCGATGGCGATGCTCGCCTTCACGCTCGGGCTCGATCCGCTCTATGTCGGCGCGCACCATCTGGCGCGCTTCCTGGGGCTGGGGCTGGCGATGCCGTTCCTGGTCGGCCGGCGCGCGCCGGATCGTGCGGACTGAGGCTGCCGCTACAGCCACTTCTTCCAGTGGAAGAACAGATAGGGCAGGATGGCGAAGAGGAACATCAGGCCCAGCGCCATCGGATAGCCGAAGCGCCAGTCCAGCTCGGGCATCACCTTGAAGTTCATGCCGTAGATCGAGGCGATCAGCGTCGGCGGCATCATCACCACCGAGACCACCGAGAACAGCTTGATGATCTTGTTCTGCTCCAGGCTGACCAGGCCGAGCGTGGCGTCGAGCATGAATTGCAGCTTGCTGGACAGGAAGGTCGCGTGCTCCTCGAGCGCCTGGACGTCGCGGATCGAAGTGCGCCATTCCGGGGAAAAGCCGCTGGCGGTCTTTTTCGGGCGCTTGTAATTGGCGGAGAGGAAGAGCAGCACGCGCTCGACCGAGACCATGCTCTCGCGCACATTCGAGATGATGTGTTCATATTGGCCGATCTTGCGCAGCACCCCCTGATAGGCGCCGCCGCGTTCGACATCGGAGGATTTGCCGTCGAAAATCCGGCGCGAGGCGAGGTCGATCCGGTCGCCGACGCCGCGCAGCACCTCGGCGGCGCGGTCGACCACCGCCTCGAACAGCCCTTCCATCACGGCTTCCGGCTCCATGCCGCAACCGCCCGGCTTGGTGACGCGGTTGAGGAAGATGTTGAAGGCGCCGGGCTCGTCATAGCGCACCGTCACCAGCGCCTTTTCGGTCAGGATGAAGGTGACGTCGGCGAGCAGCGGCACTTCGGTGTCGGAGTGGCAGATCACCCGCGCCGTCATGTAATGCGCGCCGTTCTCGGTGTAGATGATCTCGGAAGGTTCGAGATCGTGCATTTCCTCGCGCGTCGGGATCGAGATGCCGAGATAGGCCTCGACCTGCTTGTCCTCGGCGGCCACGGGGTTGAACAGATCGATCCAGATCGCGCCTGCCGGAAACGGCTCTCCCTGCTCGAGGCGGCGATGAACCAGCCGATCGCCATGGTCGGGGCAGACGCCGTGGATGAGCAGCATGATTGGCTTTCGGATCAGAGAGCGAGCGCGTGTTCTGGCAAAGGGAATTGGCGGCATAAGTCAACCGCAACCACAGCCTGGAGCCCCGTCGGAGCCAATACCCTACCCCGCTTGCGGTGGGGAGACTGGGGCGGCGCCGCTTGGGGCTGAAGAGCGGAGCTAGCCCACCGCGTCATTCCGGGGCGCGCCGCAGGCGCGAGCCCGGAACCGATGAACACGCCTTCATGTGTCTGGCCGCACGCGGCGCTGTCTGATCAGCATGGTGGTCATGGGTTCCGGGCTCGACGCTCCGCGTCGCCCCGGAATGACGGCGCAAGCGCAACGCCACTCCCTCCCCCCGCCACCGGCCGGACCATGATCTGCGCATCGGCTCCGTAGGACGCGATCCCCCCAGCGGGGGCGAGCGCAGTGAAGCCGTGGCGGGCCCAATAGCGCGCTGAGCCTCCGACGGCGACGAGACGGACCCGATCGAAGCCGCCAGCCGCGGCATGGTCGAGCAGCGTTGCCACAGCCGCGGCGCCCGCCCCGCCGCCGCGCCTGTCCGGCAGGATGGCGAGATCGTGCAGGTAGTAGTGAGCAGCAGGCGAAGGCAGTTCGCCAAGACTAGCGTTGAGAGAAGGCGGGTCTCCCTCGTGCCAGGGATGGCTGACGACATAGCCGCCGATCCCGCTTTTGCCCTCCAGCACCAGGCAGCCCTGCGGATACAGCGCGAGACGCTCGGCGAAGACAGCCTCATCCTCGGGAAAATCCGGATGGACGACGCCGGCGATGGTCATGACCGCCGGCAGATCCTCCGGGGACATGGGCCGCCAAAGCCCGTCCGCCCCAGTCACATCCCGCCCTTCACGCCCTGCGGCGGCAGGTTGTCGGCCGGGACGAAGAAATCCGGCATCAGCGGCACCGACGGATCGACGCGGTAGGGGGTGAAATCGGTGACCCCTTCGGCCGAAAGGAAGCTGTCGTCGATCAGAAACTGGCCGGAGAATTCCCGCGCCGGCTTGCTGAAGATCCTATGCGCCGCATCGGCCAGGATCTCGGGCGTGCGGCTCGCCTGCACCATCTTGTCGCCGCCGAGCAGGTTCTGCACGGCTGCGGTGGCGATGGTGGTGCGGGGCCAGAGCGCGTTGACGGCGATGCCCTTGGGCACCAGTTCGCCGGCGAGCCCGAGCACGCACAGGCTCATGCCGTATTTGGCGATGGAATAGGCGAGATGCGGGGCAAACCAGCGCATGCTCATGTCGAGCGGCGGCGACAGCATCAGGATATGCGGATTCTCGGCCTTCTCCAGATGGGGAATGGCGTATTTCGAGACCATGAACGTGCCGCGCGTATTGATCTGGTGCATCAGGTCGAAGCGCTTCATGTCGGTCATCGCCGTATTGGTCAGCGAAATCGCGCTGGCGTTGTTGACGACGATGTCGATGCCGCCGAACGTCTCGGTGGTCTTGGCGATGGCGGCGGCGACCTGCGCCTCCTCGCGCACATCGACCATCAGCGGCAGGCATTTGCCGCCGGCAGCCTCGATCTCGGCGGCCGCCGTATAGATCGTGCCGTGAAGCTTGGGGTGGGGTTCGGCCGTCTTGGCGGCGATGGTGACATTGGCGCCGTCGCGGGCGGCGCGCAGCGCGATGGCGAGGCCGATGCCGCGCGAGCCGCCGGTGATGAAGAGCGTCTTGTTCCTGAGCGACATGGTTGCCTCCTTCATTGCGGGATGCTGAAGCGCTCGGGCTGGCTGCCGTCGCGGTCGGTGAAGCCGTAGAGGCGGGCGAGATCGGCCACCGGCAAGGTCTGGCCATTGTGGCGGGCGACCGCCTCGTCGCCCAGCAAAGCCGCGACCGCGCGCCCGGCATAGGCCGGCGTCTCGGTGGTCTGCGCCGCCATCCCCGCCGCCGCGACGCGTTCGGTCAGGACATGGCCGGGCGAGAGGCCGAGCGCGGTGACGCCGTAGGGCTCGAGTTCATGCGCCATGGCCCGCGTCAGCCGGTTCATCGCGGCTTTCGCGAGATCGTAGAAGACGTCGCCGAGATAGGCGGCTTCCGTGCCGAAGCTGACGGTGACGATCAGTCCCTTGCGCGCCTGCACCATGGCCGGCGCCACCGCCCGCGCCAGCAGCAATTGCGCATAGACGCCGCTTTCGAAGCTTTGGCCAAGACGTGCGATGGGCCTGCGCCAGAAGGGAGCGCCATAGGCCGAGCCGTCGGGGTAGCGCTCGCCATCATAGCCCTCATTGCCGCCCCAGACCGCATCGACCACGCAGTCGAGCCGGCCGAAGCGCCGAAGCGACCAGGCGACGAGCGTGTCGACCTCGCGCTCCTGCGTGTGGTCGCAGCGATAGGGATGGCCCTTGCCGCCGGCCGCCTCGACCTCGCGGGCGGTGTCCTCGAAGGTCTCGGGCCGGTTGTCGGTGCGCGGCCCGGCCTCGCTGGAGCGGCCGGTGACGATGACGGTCGCCCCCGCTTCGCCCAAGGCCTTGGCGATGCCGCGGCCAAGACCGCGCGACGCGCCCGCGACCAGGCAGATGCGGCCGGAGAGACTCGCTGTCATCATCCTGTCGCCCGCCCATGCTGACTGGCGCGCCCCGACGAGGGGGTGCAGTGGTTGGAGGGGGGGCGGTCACGATGGATAGCCGTGAAGTCGGTCGATACTGGGAGGCCAATGCCGAGCTCTGGACCCGGCAGGCTCGGGCCGGTTACGACTTTTATCGCGACCTGTTGAACACCCCGGTCTTCATGGCGAACCTGCCTGCGATTGCCGGGTTGGCCGGGCTGGACGTCGGCTGCGGCGAAGGGGCGAACACCCGCCTGCTCGCTCGCGCCGGCGCGGCGATGACGGCGCTCGACATTGCGCCAAGCTTCATTCGGCATGCCTGCGCCGAAGAAGAGCGGGAGCCGCTCGGCATCAGCTATTGCCTGGGCGACGCCACCGCCCTGCCCTTCGCCGATGGGCGCTTCGATTTCGCCACCGGCTTCATGTCCTTGATGGATATGCCGCAGCAGGGGAAAGCGCTCGCCGAAATCGCCAGAGTGCTCAAGCCCGACGGATTCCTGCAGTTCTCGATTCTGCACCCATGCTTCAACCCGCCCCATCGCAAGGTTTTGCGCGAAGCCGATGGCACGGTGCGCGCCATCGAAGTGGCCGGCTATTTCGACGGCTTCGATGGCGCCATCGATGTCTGGCGCTTTGGCGGGGCCCCCCCAGCCGAAAAAGCCGCCGTAGCAGCCTTCCAGGTCCCGCGCTTTCACCGGACCCTGAGTGAATGGGTGGCGATGATCGTCGAGGCGCCGCTCATGATCGAGCATATGGCCGAGCCTTCGGCCACGCTGGAGGCGGCCGTGCGGCAGCCTTACATCGCCGACACGCGCGTGGCGCCGCTGTTCTTGCACATCCGCGCCCGGAAGCGCGATTGAACCACGGCGCCCGTTGTGACTCACGCCGCAAACACCGCATCGGCGTCGGCCACCGCGCCGGAGCCTTCGGTCACCGCCAGTTCCAGCGCCGGGGCCTCGGTGACGAGATGCTCGGCGTAGAAGCGCGCCGTGGCGAGATGGGCGAGGCCGCCCTCCTCCCCCTTCAGCGCGAGCGCCTTGCGGGCGAGACCCGTGCCGCCCTGGGCGAGGGCGAAAAGCTTGAGATAGGGCGTCGCGCCGGCCAAGACTGCGCCCTGATCGGCGCCCATCGTCGCCAGCATCCAGTCCGTGGCGCGCTCCAGCGCATCGACGGCGGCCTTCAGCCTCGCGGCGCTGTGGCCGAAGCCGGGCGTATTCGCCTGCTCGACTTGCGCGACGACGCCGCGCATCTCCGCGATCAGAGCCTTGACAGCCTCGCCGCCCGAAAGCGGCAGCTTGCGCAGCACGAGATCGATCGCCTGGATGCCGTTGGTGCCCTCGTAGATCGTGCAGATGCGGGCGTCGCGCAGATGCTGGGCCGCGCCGGTCTCCTCGACGAAACCCATGCCGCCATGGATCTGCACGCCGGTCGAGGCGACTTCGATGCCGATATCGGTGGCGTAGGCCTTTGCGACGGGGGTGAGGATGGCGGCGCGTTCGGAGGCCTGCTTGCGCGCCGCTTCGTCGGGCGTGCGGCGCGAGCGATCGATCGCCTCCGCCAGCACGAAGCACAGCGCGCGGGCGCTCTGGGTCTTGGCGCGCATCTCCATCAGCATGCGCCGGACGTCGGGATGGACGATGATCGGGCTCATCGCAGCCCCCTTGAGCGCGTTCAGCGCCGTGCCCTGCCGGCGCTCCTGCGCGAAATGCAGCGCCTGCTGATAGGCGCGCTCGGCAATCGCCACGCCCTGCAGCGCGACGTTGAGCCTGGCATTGTTCATCATCGTGAACATGCAGGCGAGGCCGCGATTTTCCTCGCCGATCAGCCAGCCGATCGCGCCGCCCTTGTCGCCATAGGCCATGGAGCAGGTCGGAGAGGCGTGGATGCCGAGCTTGTGCTCGATGCCGGAGCAGCGCAGGTCGTTATGGGCGCCGAGCGATCCATCGGCGTTGACCAGATATTTCGGCACCAAAAACAGCGAGATGCCCCGCGTGCCGGCAGGGGCGTCGGGCAGGCGCGCCAGAACGAGATGCACGATGTTCTCGGTCATATCGTGCTCGCCATAGGTGATGTAGATCTTCTGGCCGGTGATGCGATAGGTTCCGTCCTCCGCGCGCTCGGCCTTGGTGCGCAGCGCGTTGAGGTCGGATCCCGCCTGCGGCTCGGTCAGGTTCATCGTGCCCATCCACTCGCCGGAGACGAGCTTGGCGAGATAGGTCTGCTTCAGATGCTCCGAGCCATGCGCCTCCAGCGCCTCGATCGCGCCGACGGTCAGCAACGGGCCGAGCGCGAAGGCGAGCGCAGCCGCGTTCCACATCTCGGTGCAGGCCGATTGCAGCAGCAGCGGCAGCCCCTGCCCGCCATGCGCCTCCGGCGCCGGCAGCGCGTTCCAGCCAGCCCCAGCCCAGGCGTGATAGGCCTCCTTCCAGCCGGGAGGCGTGGTGACGACGCCGTCCTGCAGCACCGAACCGTGCTTGTCGCCGATGCGGTTGAGCGGGGCGATCACGTCCTGGGCGAATTTCGCGGCCTCCTCCAGCACGGCCTCGGCCATGCCGCCCTCGAGCTCGGGCGCCAACCCATCCGCCACCAGCCGGTCCAGCCCCGCGACATGGCGAAGCGTGGCGAGAATGTCTTCGACCGGCGCGCGATACTGCATGTTGCTCTCCCTCAGAGGCTCGATCCGGCCCGGAAGCCGGCAGAGCTTTCGCTTTTAACGTTGCCCGGATGGTAGCGAGGAACTATCCCCGACGCCACGGACAGCACGCCCTTTCGTAGCCCGGCGCGGTGTCGCAGCCGATATAGTTTATATATAAACCATCTGGGGTCAACCGGTTGCAGCAGCGCGAGACACAGCATCTGGAGCCGACGGAGGCCGGCATTGCGGCAGCCGCCGCGCTGCTGCGCCAGGGTGGGCTCGTCGCCCTGCCGACCGAGACGGTCTATGGGCTCGCGGCGGATGCGACCTCGGGCCAGGCCGTCGCGGGGATCTACGCCGCCAAGGAGCGACCGAGCTTCAACCCGCTGATCGCGCATCTCCCGAATCTGCAGGAGGCGCGCAAGCAGGGTCTGTTCGACGCCAATGCTTTGGCGCTGGCGCAGGCGTTTTGGCCGGGGCCGCTGACGCTGGTGGTGCCGGTTTCGCCCGGCTGCACCGTCTGCGAGCTGGCGCGGGCTGGCCTGCAGAGCGTGGCGCTGAGGGCGCCCTCGCACCCGGTCGCGCGCGCCGTGCTGCAGGCCGTCGGCCGGCCGATAGCGGCCCCATCGGCCAACCGATCCGGACGGATCAGCGCCACCAGCGCCGCCCATGTTCTGGCTGACCTGAACGGTCGCATCGATGCGGTGCTCGATGCCGGCGCCTGCGAGGTCGGGGTCGAATCGACCATCGTGTCCTGTCTCGACGGCGCGCCGCGGCTGTTGCGCCCTGGCGGCGTCTCGCGCGCCGCAATCGAACGCGTCATCGGCCGTCCGCTGGTGCTGGCGGGCGAGGCCGGCATGGCGCCGATTTCGCCCGGGCTGCTGGCCTCGCATTACGCGCCGGCCGCGCGGGTCAGGCTCGAGGCTCAGGCGCCGCGCGCCGGTGAAGCCTGGCTCGGTTTCGGCCCCGAACCGGCCGGCGGCAACATGGGTCCGTCGCTGAATTTGAGCCCGACGGGCAGTCTGACCGAAGCCGCCGCCAATCTGTTCGGATTTTTGCGCCGTCTCGACGAGGCCGGCTGCGCCGTGATCGCCGCCGCGCCGATCCCGCAGGACGGGCTGGGCGAAGCCATCAACGACCGGCTCGCCCGCGCCGCCGCGCCGCGCTGACGGCGCGCGATCTGTCGCCAAGGAGCTTCGACGGCAAAGACCGTCTTGCACCCTCGCAAGATTTCAGCATGGTCACCGACATGCTGAGGGATGCGCGATGAACGTCAATCTGGCCTGGGACGATTTCCGCTTGATCAAGGCGATCGCCGATCATGACGGGCTGACCGGGGCGGCGCATGCGCTGAGCGTCAATCATTCCACCGTCTTCCGCCGGCTCGGGCAGATCGAGGAGCAGCTCGGTCTGCCGTTGTTCGAGCGCCGCAAGACCGGTTACGTCGCCACCGCAGCAGGCGCGGAGATGGCGCAGCTGGCGGCGCGGATGGAGGAGGATGTCACCGCCTTCGGCCGCAAGCTCGCCGGGCGCGATGTCGCGCCCTCAGGCGAGGTGCGCGTCACCACCACCGACACGCTCTATCTCAACGTGCTGCTGCCGATCTTCGCCGCCTTTCGCGCCGCGCATCCGCTGATCCGGCTCGATGTCGTCATCGGCAACCAAACCCTCAACCTCTCCAAGCGCGATGCCGACGTCGCGATCCGCGCCAGCGACACGCCCGGCGAGACGCTGGTCGGGCGGCGCATCGCCACCCTCACCTGGGCGATCTATGGCCGCGCCGATCATGGGCTGAGCCCCGAGGAACAGGCCGATCCAACGGCGTTGTTCCAGCGCGACTGGGTCGCGCTCGGCGACCAGCTCAGCCATGTCAAGGCGGCGCGCTATGTGCGCGAGCACGTCGCCCCCCAGCGGATCGCGCTGCGCAGCTCGGCGGTTCTTGGCCTGACAGAGGCGGTCGAACAGGGGCTCGGCATCGGCCCCCTGCCCTGTTTCATCGCCGATCAGAAACCGGGCCTGATCCGGCTGATGCCGCCGCATCCCGATTTCTCCACGGGGCTGTGGATCCTCACCCATCCCGACATCCGCCACGCCCCGCGCGTGCGCGCCTTCATGGACTTTTGCGGCGGCGAGCTGGCGAAGCGGCGCGGGTTAATCGAGGGCGAGGGGTGAGGAGCTGACGCTTAGCCGTCATTGCGAGCGCGAGCGAAGCGACCCAGTGTCGTACATCCCACCTGGGTTGCTTCGTCGCCGGCGCTCCTCGCAATGACGGTGGCGCGCCACAAGACGGTCGATGGGTCTCACCCAATCTCCACCACGACCCGCCCCCTGACCTTGCCCTCGACGATGGCGCGGCCGGTCTCGATGACATCGGCGAGCGGGATCGTCGTGGTCATGGTCGCGAGCTTTTCGCGGTCGAGGTCGGTCGCGAGCCGCCGCCAGGCTTCCAGCCGGCGCGGTTTCGGGCACATCACGGAATCGACGCCCAGCAACGCGACGCCGCGCAGGATGAAGGGCGCGACCGAGGCCGGCAGGTCCATGCCCTGCGCCAGCCCGCAGGCGGCGATGGCGCCGCCATATCTGGTCATCGACAGGAGGTTCGCCAGGGTATGCGAGCCGACCGCATCGACGCCCGCAATCCAGCGTTCCTTACCGAGCGGACGGCCCGGCGCGGACAGCTCGCTGCGGTCGATGATTTCGGCTGCGCCCAATGCCTTGAGATAATCCGCCTCCTCCGCCCGCCCGGTCGAGGCGATGACATGCCAACCGGCCTTGGCCAGCAGGGCGATGGCCACGGAGCCGACGCCGCCGGCCGCGCCGGTGACCACCACCGGCCCGTCGGAGGGCTTGAGCCCGTGTTTTTCCAGCGCCAGCACGCAGAGCATGGCGGTGTAGCCGGCGGTGCCGATCGCCATGGCCTCGTCGGGGTTCATGCCTTGCGGCAGCGGCACAAGCCAGTCGCCCTTGAC
>JBKBRD010000057.1:0-12600 GCA_046292405.1 Allobosea sp.
CTTGAAGCCCGCCATGAGATCGTTGAGCTGGCCGATCTTGCCCGAGAGCGAGCCAGCCGAGGCCGCGCTCTGTTCGGCCAGGGCAGCATTCTGCTGTGTCATCTCGTCGAGATGAGCGACCGCCTGACTCATTTCGTCGATGCCGTTGGCCTGCTCGCCCGATGCGGCGGAGATCTCGTTGACGGTGGCCGAGACCTTGCCGGAGGCGTCGACGATCTCCTGCAGCGTGTCGCCGGCCAGCCTGACGAGCTTGACGCCTTCGGTGACCTGCGCGTCCGAGGAGGCGATCAGCCCGGTGATGTCCTTGGCCGCGTCGGCCGAACGCTGGGCGAGAGCCCGGACTTCCGCCGCCACCACAGCAAAGCCGCGGCCGGCGTCGCCGGCGCGAGCCGCCTCGACGGCTGCGTTCAGAGCCAGAAGATTGGTCTGGAAGGCGATGCCGTCGATCACCGTGGTGATCTCCGAAATCTTCTTCGAGGCGTCCTCGATCCGCTCCATCGCGTCGATGGCCGTCTTGACGATGGTTCCGCCGCGCTGGGCCACCTTGGCGGCCTCATCGGCCAGGTCGACGGATTGCCGCGAGGCATGGGCGGAGGTCTTCACCGAGGCGGCGAGTTGCTCGGTGGTTGCAGCCGTCTCCTCCAGCGCCGCCGCCTGCTGCTCGGTGCGGGAGGACAGGTCCCCGGCGCCGCTGTTGATCTCATGCGAGGAGGCGGCGATGGTCGCCGAGGTCGCCTTGATGGTCGAGACCATGTCGCGAAGCTTTTCCATCGCCTCGTTGAAATTCACGGCGATCGCCCGGTACTCCTCGGGCATGTCGTCGGACATGCGGTAGGTCAGGTCGTTGTTGGAGAGCGCGACCATCGCTTCCGTCACCAGCGCCACGGCTTTTTCGCGTTCATGGGCCTTTTCGAGCTCGACGGCCTTGGCGGCTTCCTCCGCCTTGATGCGGGCCGCCTCCGATGTCTCGAGATAGACGGAAATGGCGTAGTCCATGTCCAGCAGGGCGGCCTTCACCACCGCGCTGATCTCCGCCGCGCGATCCTCCGCGCCAGGGAGCTTGCGACCGAGAACGCCCTTGGGCCAACGCTCCTTGACGATGTCGCCGAGCAGCTTGTCGAGGATCAGCGCATACCCGCCGATGTACCATTGCGGGGCCAGTCCGATCCGCGCGTGGATCGTGCCGACCTTGGTGACCGCCGCGACGTAATCCGCGTCGAAGGTGCCCTTGGCGATCCGGTCCCAATGCAGGTTCTGGCGGTTCTTGGCGCCGTCCATCTGCTGTTCGCTGCTGAAGAAGCTCGCAGTCTCCGGCACCTTTTTCATTTGCGAATAGAACGCGTCCAGCGCCGTCGGCAGCGCCGCCGAAATGACGGGGCTGACATCGACGATCCGCTGGCGGGCAGCGGCATCGAGCTGCATGAAACTAAGGCGCTGGTCCAGGCTGCTAGGCTTCGACATGGCAAACGTTCCTTTTTTGCGAGGCCTTTGGCCTTGCCCATATTACAGACCAAATTGGTTAATACTGTCTTCCATATTTCTCGCCTCGTATCCATTTATGAAATTTTGCATTCAGTCCGATCATGCATCGATCATTTATGTATCCATCGCATCATTACCCATGGGCATTCGACATCAGCAACAGACGCGATACTAACAGCATGATTAGAGCCTCTCCCGCCGGGAAAATTCACGAACGTATCGGGCGATATGTCGCTGAAGCACCGCTGAGGAAGCGGCGCGGCGATCGTCAAATCCTGAGATGTACAGAGTTGGCTAACTTCAGCGGCGAGAGAACACTGCCGCTTGCGACACACGCGGCACATGCGGCTCAGGCGGCCGAGGCGATGATGGCGGCCAAGTCCTCGCCGCCGATCCGCCGATTCCGCATCAGTTGGCCAGCCAACGCTTTCTGCGCCGCCAGCATGGCAGGGGCGTGCAGGATCGCCATTGCGGCCCGGCTGCAGCGCGCGTGCAGCGCCGCCTCATCCGGTGGCGCCAGAAAACGTAGGAAAATGCGCATCTGCGCGAGATCATCGGCATGCGACTGGATTTCGCCCGGGAACCACCGCGCCGCCTCCGCCTGGTTCCAGTAGATCATCTCACCGCAATAGCCGCCGCAGAGGATCGTCACTTCGGCTTCGGCGCGAACCCTGTCGGCCTCGCGCTCGCGGCGCATCGGCGTCTCATATGGCGTGAAACAGGTTTCGCCCGAGACGCCATGGGGCGGGCGCAGCCAGGCGTGGGTGATGAGACGCCCCAGCCGCCAGCCGACCAGGATATGGCCTGCCTCGTGGTAAGCGCAGGCGGCGCGCCTGATCTCGACGGGGATGGCGTCCAAGGCGTTGCGCGACGTCATAGGGCCTCCTCCGGTCAGCCCGGCCCTCAGGCCATAATCCGGAGCCGGCGTGGGACACAAGCACGCTGCGGCTGGCGCATGGGCAGATCGTCCCGCCGGGGCGGAGGCGCCACAGCACCTGCTCCCTATGGTCTATGCCTTTGGGCTTCCTTAACCAAAGGGAGCCTAGTCCTTCAGAAATGAAATCTGAAAATTCAAATGTGACAGTGCGGGCCTGGGCTCCGGGGGGAACGCTGTTCCTTCTCTCGCTGTTGGCCCTGCCCGCTCTGTCCCAGCCGCAAGCCGATCCTCGCGTGGCCGCCGGCGTTTTCCCGCCCTGGTGGGAGCCGGCCGAGATCGTTGCGGCGGCCGGCCGCGCCGGCGCGATCATCCGCCAGGGCGGGCTGCCTTTCATCGTCGTCGTCCGCTCGGACTCCGGCGACGCCGCGGCGCGGCTGAACGCGTCCGGCTCGCTTTTCACATTGAACCCTCTCGGCCTCGCCGGCTGCCTAGCAAGGTCATGATCATGACGACCACCATCGACTCACTGCGCGGCTTCGGCGCGAAACTCGTGCTCGCGGCGATCTGGATCGTCTGCCTGATCGCAGCCGGGGTTGTCGGCCTCGGCGGCGGTCGCCCTGCGGCCCTGGCGATCGCGGCGCTCCTGCTGGCTGGCGCCGCCACCCTGATCTGGCGCTTCAATGCGGCGGGCACGGCGTCGCGCGCCACGCTCGGCGCCTGCCTGATGATCGGCGTCTCCCTGCTGGTCGCGGCCCTGTCCGGCCACGCCTGGCAGATCGACATGCACATGGCCTATTTCGCCACGCTGGCGATGCTGATCGTGTTCTGCGACTGGCGCGTCATCCTGGCCGCCACCTGCGTGGTCGCCACCCACCATCTGCTGCTGTCGCTGCTGATTCCCGCCGCCGTGTTCCCGGGCAGCGCCGATCTCGGCCGCGTCGTCCTGCACGCCGCGATCCTGCTGATCGAGGCGGTGACCCTGGCCTGGGCGTCGCAGACCATCGAACGCACGCTTGCGGCCTCCGCCGCATCGCTGGCCAAGGCTGAGGACGCCTTGAAGGCGGCCGCCACGGCGCAGCGCAGCGCCGAAGACTCCCTGGTCGCCGCCGACAGCGCGCGCGACGCCCAGGCGCGCTCCGTCCGCGCGAACGACGCGCTCCAGCAGGCCGTCGAGGCCGAGCGTAGCGCCGTCGTCGACGGCCTGGCCACGGCGCTCGACCAGCTTGCCCAAGGCAATCTGACCCATCGCATCGAGACCGGCTTCCCGGCCGATTACGAGAAACTGCGGGTGGACTTCAACCGCTCGGTCTCGCAGCTGGAATCGGCCTTGTCGGGCATAGCCGAAGCCGCAACCTCGATCCGCAGCGCCGGCGTCGAGATCAACAGCGGCTCGCTCGACCTCGCCGCGCGCACGGAAACGCAGGCCGCTTCGCTGCAGGAAACCGCCGCGACGACCGAGCAGCTCGCCGCATCGGTCAAGCTCGCGACCGAAGGCTCGCATCACGCCGCCGATCAGGCGCGCCGGGCGGCCGAGATCGCCAATGAGGGCGGCGCCATCGTCGGCTCCGCCGTCGCGGCCATGCAGCAAATCGAGGAGTCCTCGCGCAAGATTTCCGACATCACGCATATCATCGAGGACATCGCCTTCCAGACCAATCTCCTCGCCCTCAACGCGGCTGTCGAAGCGGCGCGGGCGGGCGAAGCCGGCAAAGGCTTCGCGGTGGTGGCGGCCGAGGTTCGCGTCCTAGCGCAGCGCTCCAGCCAGGCCGCCAAGGATATCGGCCAGCTGATCGCCAACTCCAACCAGCAGATCCTCGGCGGGGTGAAGCTGGTCAGGGCGTCGGGCGAGACGCTGGGGCAGATCGTCACCGCCTCCGGCGCGGTCACAACGACCGTGGTCGCGGTCTCCGTCGCATCCATCGAGCAATCGCGGGGCATCGAGGAGATGAGCCGCACCGTGGCGCAGCTGGACGAGATGACCCAGCAGAACGCCGCCTTGGCGGAGCAGAGCTCCGCCTCCTGCCTGGCGCTGACGAGCCAGATCGAGGCGTTGGGCGAGCTGGTGGGCGCTTTCAGAACCTCGCTCCCCACCGCGCAGGGCAGAAAGCCCGCCGCCCCGACGCTGCAGCCCGGCCGACGCCGGGCAGCCTGAAGCGAGAGCGGCGCTCGCCTGGCGCCGCGCGCGGCTAGAGACGACCGAGCTGCGCGCCGAGCGCGCCGGCTGCAATGGCGGCGAGGCTGACCAGTCCGACCCGCAGCCCGATCCAGGCGCCGCCGGCATAGGTCGCGAGCCCCGCCTTGACCAAAGTGTTGCTCGCGACCGCGAGCAGGATCGCGTGCGCCGCCACGGACGGCTCGAGGCGCCCCATCGCCATGCGCGCCATCGAGATCACGATGGCGTCGACATCGGCGAGGCCGGAAATCCCGGCCGTGACCAGCACGCCGGTGTCGCCGAAAGCGCGCTGAAGCCCGTCGGCGGCCAGCGCGATCACGGTGATCAGCCCCGCCATTCTGAAGGCGGGCGCCAGTTCGAGCGGGTTGGTCATCGTCAGACTCGGGCGTTCGGAGTCGCCGGAACTGAGCAGCCACGCCGCCCCGACGCCGAGGGCGACGACGACGCCGCCGCACAGCAGCGGCAGCAGCAAGGGCGGCAGCAGCGCCGGGTTCAACGCCGCCACGACGACCGCGACGCGGGCGAGCATGACGAGCCCGGCAGCGAGAATGCCGGCGACCAGCAGCCAGTCGGAAGCCGAACGGCTGCGCGCCAGCCGCGCCAGCGTCACCGTCGTCGCCGTCGAGGAGGCCAGCCCTCCGGCGAGCGCGGCCATCATCACGCCGAGACGATCCCCGAAAATCCGGACCGCGACATAGCCGCTGAAGGAGAGCGCCGCGATCAGGATGGTCAGCACCCAGATCACATAGGGGTTGATCACGCCCCAGGGGTCGACCGGGCGGTTGGGCAGGACCGGCAGCAACAGGAAGGTCATCGCCAGCAGGGTCAGGACGGAGCGGATCTCCGGCCAGCTCAGCGAGGCGACCCAGCGATGCAGCTGCTGGCGCAGGGCCAGCAGCAAGGCCATGGCGACGGCGCCGGCGATGGCGGCCTGCAGGTCGCCGACCACCGCGAGCGCGCCGAGCATGAACGTCGCCATGCCCGCCACGGCCGATGTCGCGCTGACGCTGCGCTCGGCGCGCGCCTCCATCCAGTTGAAGAACGAGAAGGCGGCGCAGTAGCCGAGGAAGACCAGACCCAGCGCGACGCCGCCGAGCTGCTGGCCGACCAGGCCCGAAACCCCGCCGAGCAGACCGGACAGGCCGAAGGTGCGCAGACCCGCGGCGCGCTGGCGCTCCTCCTCGGCGCGGCTGCGCCAGCCGCGCTCCAGCCCGATGAGCAGGCCGATCGACAGCGCCACTGCTAGGCGGCTGAGAGGGGCGTTCTCGTCCATGGGCGATCCCGGGCGCGGGCGCTGCCGCCGAGAGATGTTTAGCCGATACCGGCTTACCCCGCGACAGTCTCGCTGAAAAAGCGCATTCTGGCTTTGGCCCGTCGGCGTCTCCGCGGGCTGCGGCGCCGACGGCCTGCACGAGAGAGCGCCCATGAGCGAAGCGGTGAACGGGGTGGAAAGCGAGCGCGAACCGGCTGCGCGCGAGCGCCTCGCCGGCTTCGAGATCGAGGTCAAATTCGCGACCGACGCCGCCGGGTTGGCGCGCGTGCTGGCGGCGCCGATGCTCGCCACTGCGCCGGCCTGGCGCAGCGAAAAGCTGCGCTCGGTCTATTTCGACACGGCGGAAGGCGATCTGCGCCGGGCCGGCCTCACCCTGCGCATCCGCAAGAGCGGGCGGTCTGCGCCGGTGCTCGGCTTCAAGGCGAAACGCGCGGCGGCGAAGGGGTCTTTCGCCCGCAGCGAGGTCGAAGTCCGGTCGCGCGGCCTGAGGCCGGATCTCGCGCTGTTCGACAAGAGGCTGGCGGAGGATCTCGCCCGGCTCATCGGAAAGCGCCCCTTGCAGGCGCAGTTCGAGACGCAGATCACGCGCCGCCTGCTCATGGTCGATTGGGGGCGCTCGCGCATCGAGATCGCCTGCGATGACGGCGCGATCGTCGCCGATACGCGGCGCACGACGATTGCGGAGGTGGAGCTCGAACTGAAATCGGGCGAGGAGGGCGATCTCTACGCCTTTGCGACGACGCTGGCGGAGGCGCTGTCGCTGAAGCTCGCCGTAGTCAGCAAGGCGGAGCAGGGCTTTCAGCTGATCGCGCCGGAGCCGCCGGAGGCGGTGAAAGCGCTCGCCATCGCCTGCGACCCGGACGGTGCGCTCGACGACGCCGTGCCGCTGGTGCTTGCGCAGACGCTCGCGCCCTTCGTCGACAACTGGGCCGTGCTGCGCGCCAGCGACCGGCCCGAAGCCATTCACCAGATGCGGGTCGCCCTGCGGCGGCTGCGCGCGGCGCTGGCGCTGTTCAGCCGCGCCCTGCCCTGCCCGGCATTCGACGCGCTGCGCAGCCAGGCCGGGGCGATCGCCAGGCGGCTGGGTCCGGCCCGGGCGTGCGACGTCTTCCAGCGCGCCGCCTTGCAGGGGCCTCTGGCTCATCCCGATCGCCCGGAGCAGGCGCAGAAGCTGCTCGCCCTCGTCGCGCAACAGCGGGCGGACGCCTATGCCGAAGCCCGCGCGCTGATCGACGAGGCCGCGACGAGCGTCTTCGTGCTGGAGCTGCACGGCGCCCTCGCCCATCGCGTCTGGCGCAATGGCGTGACCGCGCAGGAGCTCGCGCTGCTGACCAGCCCGCCCGCAGACTTCGCGCGCGCCAGCCTCGACCGGCTGCTGAAGCGCGCGTTGAAGCGCGGCAGGACGCTGCCGGACCTCTCCGACGAGGCGCGGCACGAGTTGCGCATCGCCCTGAAGACGCTGCGCTACGCCACCGAGTTCTTCGGCACGCTGTTTGGCCATCGCCGCGCGGCGAAGCGCTTTACCTCCGCCCTGGCCAGGCTGCAGGATCTGCTCGGCGCGCATAACGATGTCGTCGAGGCCCGACGCTTCCTGGCCAGCCTGCCGCCGGAGCTGGACCAGGCAGCGGGCTTCGTGCTCGGCTGGCAGGCGCGCGGCGCCGCCCTGGCCGATGCCGAACTTCTGGACGCCTGGCGAAGGTTCCGGACACGCGATCCGTTCTGGCGGTGACGCGCGGCGCGACGCAGGCGAGCATTCATCATGTCCACTTGCGAAATGACGCCGCCAAGCGGCGCACTAGTTGTACGCAATATCTATTTTTGACCGCAAACTTAAATATGCAAAATGGCACATATACATAGCTTGAAAACGCTCTTCAATTTGATCTTTCAATTTATTTCCGAATACCTTAAGACTTTTTTGACAACACTTTGGCTAAAATAACTGGGCTAACTTCTTGTTTGCCTCGCCACAAACTGGAATCAAGCAACTTATTCTGTTTTTCCACCTTTGGACTCAAACGTGACGTTATAGTTGAGGAGCTTGTATGACTTCGCCAATCCAGGATCGCCTCGCGTTCTTGCAGATCGACCAGCAGACCAAGGACGATGTCAGGCGCCTGAAGCCGATCGTGGCCGCGCGAGTGCCGCGCGCGCTCGATAAATTTTACCAAAACATCCAGCGCTACCCGCAGACCTGCAAGTTCTTCGCCTCGCCCGAGATGATGAGCTCCGCGCGGGCGCGCCAGATCTCGCACTGGGATGTGATCCTCGAAGGCGAATTCGGCGAGGATTACTACGAGCGCGTCTCGACGGTCGGCCGCACCCATGCCCGCATCGGGCTGGAGCCGCGCTGGTACATCGGCGGCTATGCGCTGGTGCTCGAAGACCTGATCCGGGCCGCGATTGCGGAGCATGACCGGACCAAAAACTGGCTGCAGGGCCGCGGCCAGAGCGACCAGCTCGCCAACTCGCTCGCCGGGCTGAGCAAGGTCGTGCTGCTCGATATCGAGCTCGCCGTCAGCGTCTATTTCGAAGCGTCGGAACAAGCCCGCCTGGCAGCCGAGCAGAAACAGGCGGAGGTCGCCGCGCGAGCGATCGAGGCCTCGCAGACGGAAGTCGTCAGCCTGTTCGGCGACGCGTTCGACCGTCTCGCCGCGGGCGATCTCGGCGCGCGTCTCGATCTCGCCGTGCCGCCCGTCTTCGAAGGGATGAAGGCGAATTTCAACGCGACGGTGGCGCGCCTCGCCGATACCATCGAGACGATCAAGCACGCCGCATCGGACGCACAGACCACGGCCGCTGCGATCCGCACCGGCGCCGACGACCTGTCCACCCGCACCGAGGAGCAGGCTTCGGCGCTCGAGGAGACGGCCGCGACGACGGAGGAAATGGCGGCGTCGGTGAAGGCATCCGCCCAATCGGCCCGCCAGGCCGCCGATCTCGCCGACCGCGCCATGGCGAGCGCGCGCTCCGGCGGCGACATTGCCAGCCAGGCGATCGCGGCAATGGCGATGATCGAGCAGGCCTCGCACAAGATTTCCGACATCGTCCGCGTGATCGACGACATCGCTTTCCAGACCAATCTGCTGGCCCTGAACGCAGCGGTGGAAGCGGCGCGGGCCGGCGACGCCGGGCGCGGCTTCGCCGTCGTCGCCTCGGAGGTGCGCACCCTTGCCCAACGCTCCGGCGAAGCGGCGAAGGATATCGCGACGCTCATCGCCTCGTCGAACGAGCAGGTGCTGCAGGGCGTGTCGCTGGTGCGCAAGGCCGGCGAGGCGCTGACGCAGATCGTCGCGGATTCCGGCGCGGTCTCCGGCACCATCGTCGAAATCTCGGCGGCCACGGCGCAGCAGGCCACGGGAATCGACGAGATGAGCCAGTCCGTGGCCCAGCTCGATCAGATGACGCAGCAGAATGCCGGCCTGGCCGAGCAGAGCGCCAGCGCCGCGAACGCCCTGTCGGCGAAGGTCGATGAGCTCAACCAGCTCGTCGCCGCCTTCCACACCAGACCGGACACCGCGCGCCGCACGCCGACGCCGCCCAGGCTCCAGGGGCCGCAACAGCTTCGCGATCGGGGCGAGGCCGCCCTCGCGCCGAAACGGGCTGCCGCGTCGGCGCGGAAAGTCGCCAATGGCCGCGGCGGCTGAGCCGGCCGGTCGGTGAAAGCGGTCTCTGCGTTCTGGTCAAAGCCTGCGGAACCGAGACGAGCCCCTGACGTCGTTCCGGGCCGGGCGGCAGCCCCGCGCCCGGAACCCCTGGGCGCGGTCAGGAACGTCCGGTGAGGTCGCACAGCCGACAGCTCTGGGATATCATCGGCTATTGGCGCGACCGCGCGGCAAAGCGCGAGGACACGGCGGTCACAGCTCGGCGACGCGGCCGCAGAACGCGCCGACCTGGGCGCGCACCGTCTGCGCCTGCTGCGCCAGCGCGGTCGCGGTCTCCTGCAACTGTCGGGCCGAGCTGTAGGTGTTCTGCGTCATCTGCTCGAAACCCGTGACGATCGTCGTGCTGGCCTCGGCCCCGTGCAGCACGAGATTGATCTGGTGGGCTATCTCCGCGGCGGCCTGGCTCTGCTGCTTCACCGACAGCGCAATCGCGCTGGATCCGCTTTCGACATGGTGCACGGCGTTGGCGATCTCGCGGATCACCTCCAGCGAATGGCGCGTCACCTCCTGCATCGCGGCGATGTTGAAGGAGACGTCGTCGGTGGCCTTGGCTGTCTGAGCGGCCAGCGACTTGACCTCGCCGGCGACGATCGCGAAGCCACGGCCGGCATCGCCGGCGCGCGCGGCTTCAATGGTGGCGTTCAGGGCGAGAAGATTGGTTTGCGCCGCGATCTTGCGGATGGTTTCGACGACCTCGCCGACGGCCTCCCCGCGCCGGGCCAGCCGGCCGATGTCGTCGCTGGCGCTCAGGGCCAGCTCCGCCGCCGATTTCGAACCGGAGGCCGACTGCCCGGCGCTGCGGCTGATTTCGGAAATCGAGGCCACGAGTTCGGCGCCGGCAGTCGAGAGATGATTGATGCTGTCGGTGATCTGTCCCGATGAGACGGACACGGCGGCGGTCTGCATGCGGACGCGATCGGAGGTGTCGGTCAGCAGCCTGGCCTCGCTCATCATCGAGCCGGCGGAGCGGTCGAGCATCACGATCGCCTGCTCCATCTGGGTGTCGAATTGCGCGACGCTTTCGCGCAGGCGCCGGGTGCGCTCCGCGCTGTCGGCGGCGGAGCGTCGCTCGATCTCGCCGATCCTGCGCTCGGCCTCGATCGTCTCCTGGGCCTGGGCGGCGTTGCGTTCGTTGCTTGCGAGCAATTTCTGCAGCATTGCGGCGAAAACGGCCAGGAACGACGCCTCGATGACGACGATGACGCCATGCAGCAAGGTTCGCAGCAGGCTCCCGCCCTGATAGAAGACCGCCGCCGGCAGCGCATGTTGCAGAACCAGATGAAGCAGCACAGTCAGCGCGGCGGCGAGAACGATCGGGCGCCAGTCGCAGAAGCCGGCCAGCAGCGCCAGCACGGCGAAGTAATACATATGCATGTCGGGCTGCCACGGGTGACCCGCGAAGCCGAAGACGAAGGACGAAACCTGGCCGATCAGAACGGCCGCCAGCATCAGGCGCATCAGGATGGACGGGCCCTGCCTGAGATACAGAACCAGGCACAGCGCCGCGCCGATGGAGGTGACGGCGACCGGCGCGTAACCGCCCTGCTCCCGGCCATAGACCATCGCGAACAGCAGCAGCACATGGATCGCGCTGAGCCAAAGCAGCGTCTCGGCGACCCTCCGGCGCACGAGAGACAAAGTCAGCGTCATGTCAGGCGCCCGAATCAGCGGTGGAGACGTCGAGACAGCCGGCGAGCCCGTCGATCGCCAGCGCGAACCAGGCGCCGTCGGGCAAAGGCGGAGCGGGCGCCGCTTCCGGCGCGGCGACGACGAGGATCGTGTCGAGTGTTCCGGTGCGCAGCACGCGATAGCCGGCGGCGATGCCGCGTTCGACGACCGTCTGCCGGTCAAGCCAGGGCGCGAAGACGAGCGCCAGCGGCGCGGCCTTGGCCGGCGCGCCCGGATACGTCGCAATGGCGGCCAAAGTGATCAGCAGGCAGGCGGAAATCACGGCAAGCCGCTCAAACCACGAACAATGCGTCACGCCGGGATCGGGCGCCTCATGACCTGTCAAATCGCTCTCGTCGCATAGCGCTGTCTTGAGCCCACGCTTGCGGGTCAGCGTAAATTTTATCTTAAGCCGCAGCCACGCGCGTCGCTGCGGCGCACCGGTGGCGTCCGCCGGAAAGCTCAGCCCCGGATCCGCTCCCGACCGGCCAGGGTGATGGTGACCGTGCCATCGGGACCGTCCTCGAACCAGCCCAGCGACCGGCCATGCTCGTAGCTGGCCAGAACCTGCTTGGTGTCCCAGCCATTCATGGCCGCAATCGCCAGAAGATTGCCCGCCGCCAGCCATTCGCCCGGCTCGGTCTCGAAATGCGCGAAGACGTCGAGGGCGAGCTGCGCCTTCTCGGTATCGGTTGTCGTCACTGGCTTGCTCCTCGCGCCATGCGTCTCAAAGGCAGGCGAGCTCTGCTTGCGGGCGCGGCCGCAGGATGTTCGCCCGTCCCCGCTTAATCAAGGGCGTCGCCTGGCCAGAGCGGCGGCTCTACAGCGACGGCGAGTTCGACGCGTTCGGCCCGCCCGGGGCTTTCGGCTCCCCCTGCTCGCGCCGGTTCAGACGTTCGCCGCGGGACTTGACGATCTGCGCGACGACCACGTCCTGGATGCGTTGCGTGGCGGCGCGCCGCACCGCCTCGCGATCGACCGGACGGGGGCTGCCGAGCTCCTGGATCTCGATGATCGCCTGGGACAATGCGTCGATGTCGGCCTGACAGAACAGCATCGCCGCCTTGGCGACGACCTCGGCCTTTTCGTCGGTCGCCAGCATCGAGCGGCCTTCGCGTGCGATGCAACCCAGCATGCGGGCGCGGATCAGATCGCGGCTCTTTTCGAGAACCGCCTTCTTCTCGGCCAGGGCCTGCGGATCGGAAGCGGGCGGCCGCGCGGCGTTCTGCCCTGCCGATGGATTGACCGGCCCTTTGAGACTGGCGCTCTGGCGCGCACATTCGACGAGGGCTGGCAGCATCTCTCCGGTCGATGTCAGGGCGAAGCTCAGGCGGCGGTTGTTGGCGACGAGTTCCAGAAGCTGGCCCTGGCGGAAGGCGCCGATCAGCTGCGAATCCGCAGGCATCGCGATCGTCATCAGGTTCGCCGTCTTCACATCGGCTGTCACATCGATGCGCGAACT
>JBKBRD010000058.1:0-12532 GCA_046292405.1 Allobosea sp.
TCCAGGGAAGCACGCCTGTGCGGTATCAGCGGGAACTTCGAGGCAAGCGAGGCATATCGCACAGACTTGCACCAGGGGAGCGCCATGATCTCACATATCGCGGCTCTATCGCTGCTCGCGGGCGTCGCCCTGGCAGCGGACACGGACTGAACCGCCCGGCTCTGTCGGAGGCCCCAGCTCTTGAGAGGATGGGGCTATGACAAGCAAGACGACGAACGAGTTTTCGCCTGAGGTACGCGCCCGCGCAGTGCGGATAGTACTTGATCATGAATTCTATCATCCGTCGCTGGGCGGCCTTCACTCGATTTCGGGCAAGATCGGCTGCACGGCGCAGACGCTGAACGAGTGGGTCACGAAGGCCGAGCTCGACAGTGGCTGCAAGAACGGGCTGGCGACGGACATGGCGGCCAAGCTCAAGGCTCTCGAATGCGACAACCGGGAGCTGGCGACTGGACTTCGTTGGGCAGTCAAGCATTGGTGTTGGGACGGCGCGGCGGTGAGCGCGCCGCGCTCCTGATAACCCTGCCGGCTATTGGCCGAGGCGGGGTCGCGCTGGTGACGGGGACTATCCCGTTTCTCGGCCGCAAGGAGCTCCCAATGTCTCGCCGCACCCGCAAGATTGCACCACCCGATGTGCCTGCCGACGTGGTCGTGCCGGACGTCCAGACTACGGATGCGATCACCACGAACTTGCAATCTGCTCAGGTCTGGCCACGGTCCGGCAGCAAACTCTCCATCGTGCTTGGGCTGCTCGAAGCGCCTGAGGGGGCGAGCCTGACCCGGCTGATTGAGGTGACCGGCTGGCTGCCGCATACGACGCGGGCAGCTTTGACCGGCCTGCGAAAGCGCGGGTTCACCGTTTCGCGCGAGAGGGCTGACGACACCGATGGGACAGAAAGCGTCTATCGGGTTTCCTCGGCCGAGGTCGCCCAATGAACGCCACCTCCAACCGGGTCGCCACGGCGAATGGCGCAGATGCGTTTGCGGCTGAGCTGGCAACGGTACCCGCTGCCAGTTTCGACGAACTGCGTGCCCAGTTCCGGAGGCTGTATCGTCGCGCTGCGCCGCGTGGCCTCTCGCGCGATCTGATCGCGCGGCTGGTCGCTCATCGGGTTCAAGAACAGCGCCTCGGCAAGCTCGACCCAGAGCTCAGCCGTCACCTCCGGCGTCTTGGGCAGGGCAAGGCAGCGCGCCGTCGGATCAAGACCGGCTCAGTCCTGGTCCGCGAGTATGACGGGGCGACGCATGAGGTCGTTATCTTGCCCGGGGGCTTTCTCTGGAACGGAGAGACACACAGCAGCCTGTCGCTAATCGCAAAACGCATCACCGGCACAAGCTGGAACGGACCGCGCTTCTTTGGTCTGCGTCAGGGACAGATCCAGGCGCTTGGCGGCAGTCAGCGGGGGGCTGCGTGATGCGCGAGACATCTGCCAAGCCGCAGCGCTGCGCGATCTACACGCGCAAATCGACCGAACATAATCTCGACCTCGCCTTCAATTCGCTCGATGCCCAGCGAGAGGCCTGCGAAGCCTATATCAAGAGTCAGGCGCACGAAGGCTGGAGCCTCGTTCCCGACCGCTTCGACGATGGCGGATTGTCGGGTGCGTCACTCGAGCGCCCTGCCCTGCAACAGTTGCTTGAGGCGGTTCGCGCCAAGCGGATCGACATCATCGTCGTCTACAAAGTCGATCGTCTGACACGTTCGCTGGCGGACTTCGCCAAGCTCGTCGAACTGTTCGACGAACATGGCGTCTCCTTCGTCTCGGTGACGCAGTCGTTCAACACCACGACGAGCATGGGCAGGCTGACCTTGAACGTGCTGTTGTCCTTCGCTCAGTTCGAGCGCGAGGTGATTGGCGAGCGGGTCAGGGACAAGATCGCGGCTTCCAAGACCAAAGGGCTTTGGGTCGGCGGGCCCCGCTGGGCTATCGCAGCGTGAAAAAGCAGCTGGTCGTGGTCGAAGAAGAAGCTGCGGTGGTGCGCGGCATTTTCCAGCGCTACTGCGATCTCGGCTCGGTCGGCGCGGTTGCCGAAGCGCTCGATCGCGATGGGGTCCGGTCCCGGCAGGGCTATCGGTTCAGGGTTGGGGCTCTCGCCCATCTCCTGAAGAACCGCTTCTATCTCGGCGAGATCGTGTGGCGGGGCGCTTCGTACATCGGGGAGCATCAGCCGCTCATCGATCGCGAAGTGTTTGAAAGGGTTCAGCGTGGACTTGCCGCCGCAGCGATCGATCGCAAGGCCAGTGCGTCCAGCACCGCTTTTGCCCTCGCTGGGCTGCTGCATGACGATGCGGGCAATCACATGAGCCCAAGTCATGCCCGCAAGAACGGTGTGCGCTACCGCTATTATGTCTCGCAAGCTGTCCTTCAGCATCGCAAAGCTGAGGCCGGGTCGGTCGCCCGGATCTCAGCGCCCGAAGTTGAAACGGCTGTGCTCGCTGCCGCGGCCCTGGACAGCATTAGTCGCGTCACCCTGCATCGGGACCGCATCACCATCGAGTGTCATGGCGCGGGACAAACGGCCGGCGAAGACGCGGCTCACGACACGATTATCGTCCCCTTCTCCTGGCAGCCTCAGGGACGGCGTAAGGGCATCGCTCATCAGTCATCGCGGCCTGCAACGCTGGATTACGACACGGCTCAGGAGATCCTGACGATGATCGCGCAAGCGCGCCGCTGGATGGCTGGGCTGATCGACGGATCGCTGAACTCGACGGAAGCGATCGCTGAAAGCGAAGGCATGGGCGAGCGCAATGTTCGCAAGCTCCTGCCGCTGGCCTGCCTCTCGCCAACCATCATCCGCGCCATCGCCGATGGCGCTGCGCCGGCCAATCTCACTATCAGCCGACTGACGGCGGCGTTGCCCCATGATTGGGTTGAGCAGGAACAGCATCTGCTCGCGGGTTGAACTCAACGGACTGACCGAATGCGACGGCGCGCGGGACACCGCGCGCTGTTTTGCTTCGTGCAGACAGACTGTCGAACCGGTCTCTGCGCATCCGCCTGCGAACCAGTCTCTGGCCAATTCCCACGGAACACGGAAAAGGGGCCCGCCAGACCAGGGCGAGAAATCGGGCGCAAAACGCGGATTGAGGTGCGTGTTCAGCGAAGCCAGACCGAGGGCCTCAGGTTAACCCACGACACCGTCGCAGGAATTGCTGGAACGGCTAATTCTGTGATGTGAGTGGTCTGGCTGGCTGGGGCGCCAGGATTCGAACCTGGGAATGGCGGTACCAAAAACCGCTGCCTTACCACTTGGCGACGCCCCAACGCGCCGCGCCTTCTATTACGCGTCGCCGGCTTTCGCAACAGCCGCGCCGCCGCAGCAGAGAATTCCTCGGCCACGATGCGAAGCCTGTTGCGCCGCGCCTCCGCGCTGGCTATAAGCCGGCCACCAGTTGATCGGAGTGTGGCTCAGCCTGGTAGAGCACCTCGTTCGGGACGAGGGGGTCGCAGGTTCAAATCCTGCCACTCCGACCATTGGATCCTGCAGCGCCTCCCGAAATGGCGCTGCGACCTTCCCCACCGCACATCCCTGCGAATTGGAAGCTGTTGCTCGGCGCGGCGGTAGGCCAATCCATTCCCCTGAGCGCGCGGATGCTCTAGCGTGGGCCGCCTCATCTGGAGCCGACCGAACCATGAAACGCGCCTTGTCCCTGCTCGCCATCCTCAGCCTGGCCACCGTCCTGTCGGCCTGCGACAAATGCGGCGATGCGCTGCGTCCCTTCGGCCTGCCCAAGAGCTGCAGCGATTCGCGGCCGAGCTGAACCGAGCCGACCGCGCGTCGCATGAAAAAAGGCCGGGATCGCTCCCGGCCTTTTCGTTTTCGCGCGGTGGGCCGGTTCCCGCGGCCGCCACGGCCGAGCAGCGACCAGCTGGCCCCCACAAGGCTGGCGGCGAGCGCCAGCTTCAGCAGATCGCCGAGCAGAAACGGCTGGACGCCGAACTGGAAGGCCTTGGCGAAACCGATGCCCGTCGCGCCGCTGGCCATCTGGGCGCCCAGCGCCAGCCAGCCGAAGCCCAGCGCCATCAAAGCGAGTTCGGCTGCGATCAAGCCCCCGACCAGCCGCAGCCAGGAGGCGCCGCGCACCGCAGCCCAGCCGGAGATGGCGGCAGCCACGACGAAGCCGAGCAGGAAGCCGCCGGTCGGCCCCACCAGATAGAGCGGGCCGGCCGCAACCGGCGGGGTGTTGGTGAAGACCGGGAAGCCGGCCACGCCATAGGCGACGTAGAGCAGGACGGCGCCGGCGCCGAGTCTGGCGCCGAAGGCGGCGCCGATGCCGAACACGGCCAGCGTCTGCAGCGTCATCGGCACCGGCCAGAACGGCACCTTGATCTTGGCGGCAGCGACCATCAGCAGGCTGCCGACCAGCGCGAGGCCGATCTGGCGCAGCAGCGCCGCCTGCCGATTGCTGGCGGCCGGCAGCAGCGCGCCGATAAGGGTGGGGGCTTGGATTTTCAGCGTCTCGGCCATCCGCATGTCGTCCTGTCATTGCCGGCCGCTTCGCGCGGCCCTTCCGCGTCTATAGGAAATGCGGCAAACCCCGACAAGCCGACGTTTTGCGCAAAGCACCCGTCCCGACCCCGGAAGCCCCGATGAGCGACGACATTCCCTTCGACAGAAGCGCCGCGGTCCCGGCCGGCGAGCTGGTCCAGCTCTCGCCGCTGGTGCGGCGGCTGATCGCCGGCAATGGCGGGCCGATGACCTTCACCGGCACCTGCAGCTACATCGTCGGCCGGGGCCGTGTCGCGATCCTCGATCCCGGTCCCGACGACGCCGACCATGTCGCGCGGCTGCTCGCGGCGGTGTCGGGCGAGACGGTCAGCCATATCGTCATCACCCACACCCACCGCGACCATTCCCCCGCCTCGCGCGCCATCCGCGCCGCCACCGGCGCGCAGCTGGTCGGCTGCGGGCCGCATCGCGCCGCGCGCGAACTGGCGCTGGGCGAGCAGAACCCGCTCGACGCCGCAGCAGACCGCGACTACGCGCCCGATCTGCAGATGCGCGACGGCGACGCGGTCTCCGGCCCGGGCTGGTCGCTGGCGGCGGTCGAAACGCCCGGCCATACCGCCAACCACCTCGCCTTCACGCTTGCCGAGGAGGAGAGTCTGTTCTCCGGCGACCATGTCATGGCCTGGTCGACCTCGGTGATCGCCCCGCCAGACGGCTCGATGGCCGCCTTCATGCAGTCCATCGACAAGCTCCAGGCCCAGTCGCATGCGCGCTACTGGCCAGGGCATGGCGGGCCGGTGCTAGAGCCGCAGCGCTTCCTGCGCGGGCTGGTGCAGCACCGCCGCCAGCGCGAGGCCGCGATCCTCAGCCGCATCGGCGCGGGCGACGAGCGCATCGCCGAGATGGTGCCGGCGATCTATCGCGGCCTGTCGCCGAAGCTGCATGGCGCGGCCGCGCTCTCGGTGCTGGCGCAGATCGAGATGCTGGTCGCCGACGGCACGGTCGCCTGCAGCGATCCGGCCCCGCTGCTGAGCAGCCGCTACCGGCTGAATTGACCTCAGCGCGCGTCGTTCAGCAATTCGATCTCGGCCGCGAAGGCGGCGATCCGGGCGGCGTTGGCGCCGAAATCATGCGTGCCCAGCCGCGAGACCGAGCGGATGTCGATGCGGCTGCCATCGACGCGCGGCCGGATGCGGATGGTGATGTCGTCCGAGAAGCGCAGCACGCGCGTGCGCGCCACCGCTTCGATCCGGCCGGCGCCGACACGGCCTCCGGGCCTCGAAGCCTCGAGCACGCGCCAGCCCAGCGTATTCGCCGCCTTGCGTGCCATGTCGAAGGCGACCTCGGCCGGCGCCTCGAGCACGATCGGCGCGATCTGCGGATAGGCCTGGCGCTGCGCGCGTCGGAGCGCGGCCGGGATCTCGGCCGGGACATGCCCGCCGCGACCATCGAGCGCCGCGCGCGAGCGGCTGAAACCGGGCGGGTCGTCGATGTCGGTGGAGATGTCCTTGAGCGCCGGCAGCATTGCGAGCTTGAACCCGGCGAAGCCCGCCGGCAGCAACAGCAGCAGGCACAGGGCGAAGCTCTGGAAGGCAAGGCCGACGCCGCGATGACCCGTACGCCAGATCCGGATGAAGGCGAGGATGCTGAGCCCGAAGGCGAGCGCGACCAGCACATAGGCTCCGAGGATCGGCGCCAGCCCCTCGACGCTCGGCTCGCTCATCCGGAAGATGAGGATCGTCAGGACCAGCACCGCGAGCGAGAACCAGGCCAGCCGGCGGCTCCACACCGCGGCGCGCGAGACAGGCTCCTCGAAGACGAGACGGCGATGCATCCGCGATTGAGTGCATCGGCCGCGCCGCGATGGCAAGATGCCCTCAGCCGAAGCGCTTGGCCCCGGCGACGCAGAGCACCACCAGCGCGGTGACCGCGACCATGCTCCAGGCCACCGGCTCGCCCAGCAGCAGCGCCGCCAGCGTCAGGCCGAAGAAAGGCTGCAGCAATTGCAACTGTCCGACGGCCGCTATGCCGCCCAGCGCCAGCCCGCGATACCAGAAGACGAAGCCGACGAGCATGCTGAACACGGAGACATAAGCCAGCCCCAGCCAGGCCGGCGCGCTGACGCTCGACCAGCCAGGGGGCCAGGCGAAGAGCGACAGCGTGAGCATCGCCGGCAGCGACAGGATGAGCGCCCAGGAGATCACCTGCCAGCCGCCCAGCCGCCGCGACAGCGCCGCCCCCTCGGCATAGCCGAGCCCGCAAAGCAGCACGGCCGCGATCATCAGAAGATCGCCGGTCAGCGAGGCGCCGGCGCTTTGCGTCATTGCGAAACCGGCAACGCAGGCTGCGCCTGCGACGGAAAACAGCCAGAAGGCCGGCTGCGGCCGCTCCCCGCCCCTGATCACGCCGAACAGCGCCGTCGCCAGCGGCAGCAACCCGATGAACACGATCGAATGCGCCGCGGTGATGTGCTGCAGGGCCAGCGCCGTCAGCAGCGGAAAGCCGATGACGACGCCGATGGAAACGATCGCGAGCGGCAGCGCGTCGCCGGCGGCCGGACGCTTCTGTCGCCAGAGCATGAGCAGCGCCGCGCCGAGCGCCGCCGCGATGACCGCGCGGGCCGCGGTCAGGAACAGCGGCGAAAAACTGCCGACCGCCACCCGCGTCGCCGGCAGCGACCCGCTGAAGATGATGACGCCGACGAGGCCGCTGCCCCAGCCGGCCAGTTTCTCGCGCATGACGCCGCTCCTGCCGCAGACATCTCTACGCCAGCGCGAGAGGGTGCGACAGGGACGGACCAATACGGTAGGATTGAACTGTATCGATTGCAGGAGCAGTACAGGTGGCGCTTTCGACCCCGGCAGCCCCGACGCGCACGCAGGCGGTGATGGACGCCATTCTCGCCCGCCTGGCGGCCCGCACCCTGACCGCGGGCGAGAAACTGCCGTCGATCCGCCGGTTCGCGGCGGTGATGCAGGTTTCGCCCGCGACGGTGGTCGAAGCCTATGACCGGCTGGCGGCGCAGGGCGTCATCGCCTCGCGCCCGGGATCGGGCTTCTATGTCGCCGGCAGCGCGCCGCCTCTGTCGCTGGCGGAGGTCGAGCCGAAGCGAGAGCGGGCGATGGACCCGCTCTGGGTCTCGCGCCAGACGCTGGATCCGCACCCCGACCTGGCGAGGCCGGGCTGCGGCTGGCTGCCGCCGGAGTGGATGCCGAACCTCGCGATACGCAGGGCGATCCGCTCGGTCGCCAGGGCGCCGGATGCGATTCTCGCCGATTACGGCGGCACGCGCGGCTCTCTCGGGCTCAGGCGGCTGCTGGCGCGGGTTGCGGCGCAGGACGGGCTGGACCTCCCGGTCGACCAGATCCTGCTGACCTCCTCGGGCACGCAGGCGATCGACCTGATCTGCCGCTTCCTGCTGCATCCCGGCGACACGGTGCTGGTCGACGACCCCTGCTATTTCAACTTCCAGGCGCTGCTGAAGGCGCATCGCGCCCGCATCGTCACCGTGCCCTACACCCAGACCGGCCCCGATCCGGACGCGTTCAACCAGGTCCTCGCCGCCCATCGCCCGCGGCTCTACCTCACCAACTCGGCGCTGCATAACCCGACGGGCGCGACCATGACGCCGCAGACGGCGCATCGGATCCTCACCGCCGCCGCCGCGCATGATCTCACCATCGTCGAGGACGAAATTTTCGCCGAATTCGAGCCCGAGCCCTCGGTGCGGCTGGCGGCTCTGGACGGGCTCGCGCGCGTGGTGCGCATCGGCAGCTTCTCGAAGACGCTCTCGGCCTCGGTCCGCTGCGGATACATCGCCGCGCGCGCGGACTGGATTGAGGGGCTGATCGACTTGCAGGTGGCGACGCAATTCGGCGGGGCGAGCCCGGTCGCGACCGAAATCGTGCTGAAAACGCTCGAGGATGGCGGCTATCGCAAGCATGTCGCGGCGCTGCGCGAGAAGCTCGCCCGGCGGCGCAAGGCGGTGACGGCCCGGCTCGCAGAGCTTGCGATCACCCCGTGGGTCCAGCCGCGCGGCGGCTTCTATCTCTGGTGCCGCCTGCCAGATGCGATGGATGGCGCGCAGCTGGCCCGGCTGGCGCTGGCGGAGAATATGGTGCTGGCGCCGGGTAACGTGTTCAGCGCGAGCCAGACCGCCCCGGATCTGATGCGCTTCAACGTCGCGCAGATGGAGCCGGCCAGCTTCGATGTCCTTGATCGAGCGATGAAGGCAGCGAAATGAATCCAAGCCATCATCTCGGCGGCCGGGTCAATCATGAGATTGACCTTAGGGAATGACGCTGCCAAAGCTTGCGCTATATGACGCGCCAGCCGTGGAGAAGGGAAAGCCAATGCGCACACGCTCCGCTGTCCCGCACGATGCGGAGGCGATAAGCTCGGTGTTGAGAGCCATCATCGCCGAGACCGGGCGCGATCGCCCGAGCGATCCGGACTTCGTTCTCGCGACCTATATCACCCACCCCGACCGCATCGCCTGCACGGTTGCGCTCGACGAAGCTGATGACGTCGTGGGGTTTCAGTCCCTGCGCCGAGCCCAGCCGGGCAACGCCTATGGGGCGCCGGCCGGTTGGGGGATCATCGGAACCCACGTCGCGCCTCGGGCGGAACGGAAAGGTGTGGGCGCCATGCTGTTTGAGGTTACGCGGCAGGCGGCTCGCGATGCGGAGTTGGCAAAAATTGACGCCGGCATCGGCGACAAGAACGAGAAGGGGCTGTCCTATTACGAAGCCCGAGGCTTTCGGACCTACAAAACCGAAGGCGGCCTGATCCATAAGGTCTACGAGGTCTGAGCAGCAGGCAAGATTTCGGCGTAGCGACGACGCGTCACTTCGATGCAACCCAGTCTTTCAACCGATAATCCTTGAACTGCTCGCGCAGCGCCGTCTTCTGGATCTTGCCGGTGGCGGTGTGGGGGATGGCCTCGACCAGCACGACATCGTCGGGCATCCACCATTTCGCGATCTTGCCCTCGAAGAAGCCGAGCAGGCTCGCCTTGTCGGGGGAGCGCCCGGCCTTGGGCACGATGATCAGCAGCGGCCGCTCGTCCCATTTCGGATGCGGCACGCCGATGACGGCGGCCTCCATCACGTCGGGATGGCCGATGGCGAGGTTTTCGAGATCGATCGAGGATATCCACTCGCCGCCCGACTTGATCACGTCCTTGGAGCGGTCGGTGATCTGCATATAGCCCTCAGCGTCGATGGTGCAGACATCGCCGGTGTCGAAGAAGCCCTGCGCGTCCAACAGCCCCTCGTCCTCGCGCCGGTAATAGGCGCGGGCGACCGCCGGCCCCTTCACCTTCAGCCGCCCGAAGGTCTTGCCGTCCCAGGGCAGATCCTCGCCGGCGTCGTTGGTGATGCGGAACTCGACCGTGAAGGGCGGATGCCCCTGCTTCATCTTGAGATCGAGCAGCGCCTCGCCTTCCAGCGCGGCATAGGCCGGCTTCACCGAGCAGAAGGAGCCGAGCGGGCTCATCTCCGTCATGCCCCAGGCATGAGCGACGGTGACGCCGTATTTGCGCTCGAACGCCTCGGTCATCGCGCGCGGACAGGCCGAGCCGCCGATCACCACGCGCTTGAGCGAGCTGAGCGTCGCCTGCGTCGTCTCCAGATGCTGCAACAGCCCGAGCCAGACGGTCGGCACCGCCGCCGACAGCGTCACCGCTTCGGTCTCCAGCAGTTCGAGCAGGGACGCGCCATCCAGCCGGGAGCCCGGCATCACCAGCTTGGCCCCGGTCATCGGCGCGGAATAGGCGAGCGACCAGCTGTTGGCGTGGAAGAGCGGCACCACCGGCAGCACCGTGTCGCGCGAGGACAGCGCCATGAAGTCCGGAGCGGCGCAGGCCAACGCGTGCAGCACGTTCGAACGGTGGGAATAGAGCACCCCCTTGGGGCCGCCGGTCGTGCCGGAGGTGTAGCAGAGCCCGGCGGCGGCGTTCTCGTCGAGCTTCGCCCAGGCGAAGTCGTCATCGGCCTCCGCCAGCCACGCCTCATAGGGAATGGCGCCGCGCAGGCTGGTGTCGGGCATATGGTAGGCGTCGGTCAGGATGACGAAGCGCTCGATCGACGGGAGCTTGTCCTGCAACCCCTCCATCAGCGCGACGAAACTGAGATCGAGAAACAGCAGGCGGTCGCCGGCATGGTCCATGATCCAGGCGATCTGCTCCGGGAACAGGCGCGGATTCACCGTATGCGTGATCGCCCCCATGCCGGAGATGCCGTACCACAGCTCGAGATGGCGGTCGGTGTTCCAGGCCAGCGTCGCGATGCGGTCGCCCTGCGCGATCCCGGCCAGGTCCAGGCGCTTGGCCACGCGCAGGGCGCGCTGACGGATCTGCGCATAGGTCGTCCGGCGGATCGCGCCATCCTCGACCGCGCGGCTCACCACCTCGCGCCTGCCATGCTGGATCGCCGCATGGTCGATGATCCGGTGCAGCAACAGAGGCCAGTCCTGCATCAGACCGAGCATGGCGTCCCTCCCAGGGCATCGTGTCTTGTCTTGTTGCCGGAAGCATAGACGCGTTGCGGCGCGCGGGGAAAGCGCCGCGCGATCCTGGCGGCCGGGTCCTCAGCCGCGCATCAGCGCCTGCACATGCGCCGCCGCCGAGCGCGACAGCCCGTCGAGATCGTAGCCGCCTTCGAGAACCGAGACGACGCGGCCGCCGCAGAGCCTGTCGGCGACCGCCATCAGCCGCTGCGTCGCCCAGGCGAAATCCTGTTCCTTGAGATTGATGTTGGCGAGCGGGTCGCGCCAATGCGCGTCGAACCCGGCGGAGATGACGATCAGATCGGGGTGGAACGCCTCGACCCTCGGCAACACCGCGCTCTCGAAGGCATCGCGGAACTGATCGCAGCCATCGCCGGCGCGCAGCGGCGCATTGACGATGTTGCCGTGCAACCCGCGCTCGGAGAGCGCGCCGGTGCCCGGATAGAGCGGCATCTCATGCGTCGAGGCGTAGAGCACGGTCGCATCGTTCCAGAAGATCTCCTGCGTGCCGTTGCCGTGGTGCACGTCCCAGTCGACGATGGCGACGCGCTCGGCGCCATAGGCTCTCTGGGCGTGCCGGGCCGCGATGGCGGCCTGGTTGAAGAAGCAGAACCCCATCGCCTTGTTGCTTTCGGCATGGTGGCCGGGCGGGCGCGTGGCGCTGAAGGCGTTGCGCACCTTGCCCTGCATCACCTCGTCGACCGCATGCACGGCCCCGCCGGCGCCGCGCAACGCCGCCTCCAGCGTGCCGGGCGACATCGTCGTATCCGCGTCGATCGGGACCAGACCCTGCTGCGGCGCCGATGCGATGATCTCCTGGACATAATCATGCGGGTGGCAGAGCAGCAGCTGCTCCAGCGTCGCCTGCGGCGCGGTTTCGCGAATCAGCGCCATGAAGCGCTCCTCCTCCAGCGCGCGCTCGACGGCGCGCAGCCGGTCCGGCCGTTCGGGATGGCCGAGCGGGGTCTGGTGCAGCAGGCTGGCGGGGTGGGTTATCAACAGGGTGGACACGATAAACTCGCCTCGCTGCGCAAATCAGAGGGTCTTAGCGTGGCAGCTTTGCCACGTTCTGTCGCCTTCGACATTGATCTGCCGCGCAGCGCGAAACGCCGTTGCTCCCTCCCCGCCCCCGCCATATTGCACTGCAGCACGCCTGCGCGGCGCATGGTGACGAAGCCTTAACCGTTCATTCACCATAAATTGGCTGCTCAGCAGCGGTTGGAAGCGATGAAACACACTGTCCTGGTTGCCCTGGCCCTCTCGTCCCTGCTCGGGGCCTGCCAGTACAAAAGCGTGGCGGCGCCGAACCTGTCGGGGCGCGACGCGGAATACATGGCGCTCGTGCCGAAGTTCGACATCGAGCTCACGCACATGCCCTATGAGATCGACGATCCGACCGGCCAGCCCCCCGGCACGATCTATGTCGATACCAAGCAGAACTTCCTCTATCTCGTCCTGCCGAACCGGAAGGCGATCCGCTACGGCGTCGCCACCGGCAGCGAGGCCTTCGGCTGGACGGGAACGGCGACCGTGCAGCGCAAGGCGGAATGGCCGCGCTGGACGCCGCCGG
>JBKBRD010000059.1:0-1484 GCA_046292405.1 Allobosea sp.
AAGATCAAGCTGCGCCAGCGCGTCGCGGTCGACATGACCGATCGCACCCTGCAATCGACCATGGTCGGCCAGACCGTGGCGATGCCGGTGGCGCTCGCGCCGACAGGGCTCACCGGCATGCAGCACGCCGATGGCGAAATCCTCGCGGCCCGCGCCGCGCACAAGGCCGGCGTGCCCTTCACGCTGTCGACCATGAGCATCTGCTCGCTCGAGGACATCGCCAATCATGTCGGCCAGCCCTTCTGGTTCCAGCTCTATGTGATGAAGGATCGCGACTTCATCTCGCGGCTGATCCTGCGCGCCAAGGCGGCGGGCGTGACCGCGCTGGTGCTGACGCTCGACCTGCAGATCCTCGGCCAGCGCCACAAGGACATCCGCAACGGCCTCTCCGCCCCGCCGAAGCCGACGCTGATGAACCTGCTGAACCTCGCCACCAAGCCGCGCTGGTGCCTGAAGATGCTGGACACGCCGCGCCGCGGCTTCGGCAACATCGTCGGCCATGTCACCGGCGTCGCCGACATGTCCTCGCTCTCCTCCTGGACCTCGTCGCAGTTCGATCCCAAGCTGAACTGGGACGACGTCAAGTGGATCAAGGAGCAATGGGGCGGCAAGTTGATTCTGAAAGGCATCCTCGACGCGGAAGATGCTGAAATGGCGGCGCAAAGCGGCGCCGACGCGATCATAGTCTCCAACCATGGCGGCCGCCAGCTCGACGGCGCGCTCTCCTCGATCGCAGCGTTGCCGGCCATCGTCGACCAGGTCGGCGGCCGCATCGAAATCCTGTTCGACGGCGGCATCCGCTCGGGCCAGGACGTGATCAAGGCGTTGGCTTTGGGCGCGCATGGCGCCTTCATCGGCCGCGCCTTCCTCTACGGGCTGGGCGCGATGGGCGAGGCGGGCGTCACCCGCTGCCTCGACATCATCCGCAAGGAGCTCGACATCACCATGGCCCTGTGCGGGCTGCGCGACGTGCGCGATGTCGATGCGCGGATTTTGGTGGGCGGACGCGAGGGCGCGGTGAAGGCGCTGGCGGGACAGTAATCTCAGCCAATCGGCTTCATGGTCTGCGCCCAATTGGCTGATCGCGTCTGGGGCCTGCAGGATTGCCGGTCCGGCAGGAGCGTCATGCTTTCAGCGTGGCGACGCCGTAGTCCAACAGTCGCGCGTCGCGCGTGATCAGGGTCAGCTCGCGCTCGAGCGCTTGTGCGACCATCATCCGGTCGAACGGATCGCGATGGAGCGTTGGCAGGGCAGCGGCCCGCAAAGCGTCTTTCAGCTCGATCTGTAGAAACGTCAGCCCGGTTGTCTGGACCCGTTTCCAGTCGTTGATCGGCAGTCTGAGCTTCCCGATGGAGCGCTTGATCTCAAGCTCCCACACCGTCGCGATGCTCACGAAGACCTCGTCTGCATTCGCGATCAGATCCCGCAACGGATCCTTGAGCTTGTAAGGGTCCATTCCCAGCCACCACAGCACCACATGGCTG
>JBKBRD010000059.1:1583-12484 GCA_046292405.1 Allobosea sp.
GCATTCGCGATCAGATCCCGCAACGGATCCTTGAGCTTGTGAGGGTCCATTCCCAGCCACCACAGCACCACATGGCTGTCCAGCAGGCATCTCATCGTCCTGGGGCGTCGCCGGGACTGTTGGAATAGACCTCGAAATGGTCGGTGAGATCGTTCTCCGGCTTCCACCAGTCGGGATCGATCTCCTCGATCTGTCCAGCCCATAGTCCCGGCTGCCGCTTGGGGGCAACCACCTCTCGAGCTTCGACCTGCACCAGTTTGACCGTCGGAACGCCGTTGCGGGCGATCACCACCTCTTCACCGCGCAACGCCTGTTCGATCAGGCGCGAAAGCTGCGTCTTGGCCTCGTGAACATTGACAACCGTCATCACCGACCTCCGTGCTAGCTAAGCTTAGCTAGCACTTATTCATGCGCGCGACCATCCGAGCCTACCGCGAGAACTTCTTGTACTGAATACGCTTCGGAATGGTGGAATCGATCCCCAGCCGGCGCTTCTTGTCCTCTTCGTATTCGGCAAAATTCCCTTCGAACCATTCGACATGGCTTTCGCCCTCGAAGGCGAGGATGTGGGTCGCGATCCGGTCCAGGAACCAGCGATCGTGGCTGATGATGACGGCGCAGCCGGCATAATCCTCCAGCGCCTCCTCGAGCGCCCGCAGCGTGTCGACGTCGAGATCGTTGGTCGGCTCGTCGAGCAGCAGGACGTTGGCGCCCGACTTCAGCATCTTGGCGAGGTGCACGCGGTTGCGTTCGCCGCCCGAGAGCGAGCCGACCTTCTTCTGCTGGTCGCCGCCCTTGAAGTTGAAGGCCGAGCAATAGGCGCGGGAATTGATCTCGCGCTTGCCGAGATAGATGATGTCGTTGCCGCCCGAGATCTCCTCCCAGACATTCTTCTTGTCGTCGAGCGAGTCGCGGCTCTGGTCGACATAGCCGAGCTGCACGCTCTCGCCGATGGTGATCGAGCCCGCATCCGGCTTGTCCTGGCCAGTGATCATGCGGAACAGCGTGGTCTTGCCCGCGCCGTTGGGGCCGATGACGCCGACGATGCCGCCGGGCGGCAGCTTGAAGCTCAGCCCGTCGATCAGCAGCTTGTCCTGGAAGCCCTTCGACAGGTTCTCGAAGTCCACGACATTGTTGCCCAGCCGCTCGGCGATGGGGATGACGATCTGCGCGGTGTCGGGCCCCTTGTTGTTGGCCTTCTGGACCAGCTCGTCATAGCGCTGGATGCGCGCCTTGCTCTTGGCCTGGCGGGCCTTGGGCGAGGCGGAAACCCACTCCTGCTCGCGCTCCAGCGTCTTCTGGCGGGAGACGTCCTCCCGGTTCTCCTGGGCAAGGCGCTTCTGCTTCTGCACCGACCAGGCCGAGTAATTGCCCTCATAGGGGATGCCTTGGCCGCGGTCGAGCTCGAGAATCCAGCTGGTGACGTTGTCGAGGAAGTAGCGATCGTGGGTCACGATCAGGATCGCGCCGGGATAGCTGCGCAGATGGCCTTCCAGCCAGGCGGTGGTTTCGGCGTCCAGATGGTTTGTCGGCTCGTCGAGCAGCAGCAGCTCGGGCTGCTCCAGCAGCAGCTTGCACAGCGCGACGCGACGGCGCTCGCCGCCCGAGAGCTTTGAGACCTCCCAATCATCGGGCGGGCAGCGCAGCGCATCCATCGCCTGGTCGACCTTGCTGTCGAGATCCCACAGGCCCTTGGCCTCGATCTCGTCCTGCAGCCTGGTCATCTCGTCGGCGGTCTCGTCGGAATAGTTCATGGCCAGCTCGTTGTAGCGGTCCATGATCGCCTTCTGCGGGGCGACGCCGAGCATGACGTTGTCGCGGACGTTCAGCGTCTCGTCGAGCTTCGGCTCCTGCGGCAGATAGCCGACGCGCGCGCCCTCGGCGACCCAGGCCTCGCCGGTCCATTCCTTGTCGTAGCCGGCCATGATCTTCAGCAGAGTCGACTTGCCGGCGCCGTTGACGCCGAGCACGCCGATCTTGGCGTCGGGGTAGAAGGAGAGGTGGATGTCCTTGAGGACCTGCTTGCCGCCCGGATAGGTCTTCGACAGGCCGCGCATATGGTAGATGAATTGACGGGACATAGGGCGTGCGGGCTCCGCTTGCGGACAGGTGGTGTCGCTCTGTCGGGAAATCTGCCGCGTATGTAGCGATCCCGAGGGCCTGCCGCAACCGCGGCGGCGGCGGTTGCGGCGATAGCGGCGCGCTTGATACTGCCACGACGTGCAACGAGCGAAGGGTCTCCCGCCGTGTCAGACGAAACCGGCCGCGCCACCATCCAACTGCGGCTCGCTAACAGCGCCCAGCTCTTCAACACGCTCGATCCCTTCCCCTTTCGCGAGGGCGACATCGACGCCGATGCCGAGCGCTACATCGTCGAATGGGCGCAGGACCTGCCCAAGGACGCAGACATCGCGATCGTCATCCATCTCCAGGCGCCCGCGGACCCCGCCAAGCCTCATCCCGACCTCGCCGGCGCCATCGCCGGCTGGTTCGCCGCCAAGGCGCGCGCCGAATCCCACGCGCTGCGTGAACTCTTTCGCGACGGTCGGCTCGCTTTCCTGATCGGCTTCGCCGGCCTGGCGTTTTGCCTCTTCCTCAGCTTCCTGCTGACGCAGCGCTCGGAGGGCCCCTTCGCCCGCGTCATGCAGGAGAGCCTCGTCATCATCGGCTGGGTGGTGATCTGGCGCCCGGCCGAGATGTTTCTCTACGATTGGCTGCCTTTGCTGCGGCGCAAGCGGCTCTACCAGCGGCTCGCCGCCGCCGAGGTCGCGGTGACAACGGCAGACCAGGGCTGAAGCGCCCGCAAGGGCGAAGCGCGGCCTCTTTAGGTCGCGCGCCCTTCACGAACGCGCCAGAGCCGTGCGCCGACCATTCCCCCGGCGCGGCTTTTGCCTCAGCTTCGCCGGCAGGGTGGTGCAGGAGCCGTCGATGAAGCGATCGAAGATTCTGGAGCTGGCCGCTATGGTTCTGTTGGTTGCGGGCTTCGGCCAGCCCGCACCGGCGCTCGCGCAATCCGACGAACCCGGCTGCCGGCCGGACATGGCGTCGCTGCAGCGGCTGCCGATCCAGCGCGCCAATCTGGCGAAGGACGAGGTTCGCATCAGCTTTATCGGCCATGCCACCTTCACCATCGAGACGCCTGGCGGCGTCACCGCGGCGACCGATTACAACGATTATGTCCGCCCGCCGGGGACGCCAGACATCGCGACGATGAACAAGGCGCATTCATCGCATTACTCGCGCAGCCCCGACCCGGCGATCAAGCAGGTGCTGCCGGGCTGGGACCCGTCAGGCGCTGGGGCGGCCAAGCATGACGTGACGCTCAGTGACATGCGCGTGCGCAACGTCCCCACCAATATCCGCTCCTATAGCGGCGGCACGGATTATGACGGCAATTCCATGTTCGTCTTCGAGATCGGCGAGCTTTGCATTGCCCATCTCGGCCATCTCCACCATCCGCTGGAACCCGGCCATCTGCGCGCGCTCGGTCGCGTCGACGTCGTGCTCTTCCCCGTCGACGGCGGCTACACGCTCGACCAGAGCGGCATGATCGACGTGCTCAAGATGCTGCAGGCCAAGGTGATGATCCCGATGCATTTCTTCGGGGGATCGAGCCTGGAGCGCTTCCTCGTTCGCACCGGCAATCACTGGCCCGTCGAGCGCCGGCAGGAACCGGTGCTGACGGTGACGAAGACGGGTCTGCCGGCCAAGCCGACGATCGTCGTCCTACCGGGTCAGTGAGCTGGTTTAACCGATTGCTCAGCCTGACCGCAGGCTTTGCTTCCCTTCGGCGCAATTGCGTCCCAAGCTTCCGCATCGCAATGGGGAGGCGTCATGCTGAGGGTTCTTCTGATCGCCAGCCTCGGTGCAGGGCTGCTCTCGGTCGGCCAGGCGGAAGCCGCAAAGATCCGCTTCGGCGGCGGCAAGCGCGCAGCCGATGCGCCCTCCCCATCCTCCACGCCGATGCTGATGCCGGGGTTTCGCGCATCCCGCAGCACAGCTCCGGCAGCAAGGGAGCCGGCGCGCGCGCCATTTCCGCCGTCCACCGCCACACCCGCCTTTGTCAGCCTCGACACGCGCGAGCCGGACAGGCCCTGGTGCCAGTCCAAGATCGTCGTCGGCGGCTTCTGCGTGCTCAACTGAACCGTTTCGCGCGCGTGCTCAGCCGGCGCGGGAGGCTCGGCCCTCGAGCGGATAGGCCGGGTCGTTATAGCCGGGCGTGGACGGGTGCCCCGCCGGAACCAGCCTGTCGACCAGCGCCTCATCCTCTGCGCTGAACCCCACCTCCAGAGCCGCCAGATAGGCCTGCCATTGCTCCAGCGTCCGCGGCCCGGCGATGGCGGCGGTGAGGAAGCGGTTGTTCAGCACCCAGGCCACGGCGAACTGAATCGGCGTCATGCCGCGCGCGGCCGCATGCGCCTTGATCTCCTGCGCGATCGCGAGGCTTTCCTCCCGCCATTCCGTCTGCAGCATCCGCTTGTCGCCGCGCCCGGCGCGGGTGCCCTGCTGTGGGGCGCTGCCGGGCTCGTATTTCCCGGTCAACACGCCGCGCGCCAGCGGCGAATAGGAGGCGACGCCAAGCCCGTAATAGCCGCAGGCCGGCAGATGCTCGACCTCCGGCATGCGGTTCATCGCGTTGTAATAGGGCTGGCTGACGACCGGCCGGTCGATGCCGAGTTCGTCGCAGATGCGGCAGATCTCGGCCAGCCGCCATGACCGGTAGTTCGACACGCCGAAATAGCGGATCTTGCCCTGGGCGATCAGATCGCCGATCGCGCGCACCGTCTCGGCCAGCGGCGTCCCGTGATCCTCCTTGTGCAGATAGTAGATGTCGATGACATCGGTCCCGAGCCGCCTCAGGCTGTCCTCGCAGGCCTGCAGCACCCATTTGCGCGACAGCCCGCCGCGGTTCGGCCCGGCATGGCCAACGGGGTTTGCCACCTTCGTGGCCAGCACCCAGTCCTGCCGGTGCGGCGCGATGGCGCGTCCGGTGATCTCCTCCGAGATCCCGTCGGAATAGGCGTCGGCCGTATCGATGAAATTCACCCCCGCCCCGCGGGCATGGGCGATGATCTCGTGCGAGTCATGTTCGCTCGTCGCCCCGCCGAACATCATCGTGCCCAGGCAAATCGGCGAAACCTTGAGGCCGGAGCGGCCGAGCTGGCGGTAGTCCATGACGAGCGTCTCCCCGGTGATGCGCGCAAACCTGCCCCAACCGGCGCGGGAGAGCCAGCGCGTGCGGCGCAGACAGGGGCTGCGAAAGCCAGCGCAAGAAAATGCTTAAGCTTTCATGGCAGGCTGCCGCGACATGTAACCCGGCAGGCAAGATGAACATCGCCACGCTCGTCCAGAGCCAGACCCTGGCCACGCTGCTGCAGGCAATGTCGCCTGGCGAAGCGCTCGCGCCCGGACAGACGGTCGAGGCGAAATTGCTCTCGCTCGATGGCGACGGCAAGGCTACGGCACAAATCGGCGACGTCAAGATCGCACTCGTCCTGGCCGGTCCAGCGGCGAAGCAGGCGGCGCTCCAGCCCGGCGCCTCGCTGTTCCTGAAGTTCGAGGCCCCGGCCGAGCCGGGCCAGCCTTTGCGCGCCACGCTGCTGGAGGCGCGCCCGCCGCTGCAGCAGGCGGAGCCGGAGACCAGCCGCCTGCCCACTCAGCCGCAGGTTGCGGACGCAGCGTCCCGGCTCCCCGCCCGGCAGCAGGGCCAGCCAACGCCGACCCAGGGCGAAACCGGGCAACGCACGGCCAGCGGCACGGCCGGCGCGACGGCGCCGTTTCAGCCGGGAATCGCGACGCCCTCCCGCAGCCCCATCGCCGCGCCGGGGATCCCGGTCGATCACGTCGTCCTGCAGGCCGAGCAACCGGCGCGCGCCAGCGCCGCTGCGACAGAACCTGCCTCCCCCCGCGCCGCTGCCGGCCCCATGATCGGCCAGGCCATGGCGCAGCAGGACAGTCTCGCGCCGCTGATGGCCAATCTCCGCGGGCTGGCCGAGGGCAGCCTTGCGCTCATCCTGCCAAAGCCGCTGCTGCAGCGCGCCGACCAGGTGCTGGCGCTGGCATTGCCGGTCGAGCGGCAAGCGCCGACCGGCGCCATGCTCAAGGCGGCGGTGCAGCGCTCCGGCCTGTTCCTCGAGGCCAATCAGGCGCAGGGCCAGAGCGTCGCGCCACAGGCCGATCTCAAGGCAGGCCTCATCGCCCTGCGCGATGCGCTCGGGCCGATCATCGCGCGCTTGACCGAGGAGCCGGCCCGGCCCGCCACTGCATTGCCGCATGCGGGCGCTGGCCGCAGCGCGCCCGCTGCCGAGGCAATCGCCCCCGACGCGCCCGATCTGCGCCCGGCCCCGCCACGGCGCGACGGCGCCCCGACCTTCCAGCCCATCGCCGAGCCTACGCTTCAGCCCGGCGACAAGCCGCTTCTGGTGGCCGAGACGCTGCTGCGCCAGACCGAATCCGCGCTCGATCGCGTCACCCTCTCGCAATACGCCTCGCTGCCGCCGGACCAGCCGCGCGCCGATATGCAGGGGCCGCGCTGGCTGACCGAGCTTCCCCTCGCCCTGCAGGCGGGCATCGCCATGATGCCGCTGCAAGTCGAGAAGGAGCCGCCCCGCCCCGGCCAGCAGGAGGCGCAAGGCCCGCTCTGGCGCGTGCGCTTCGCGCTCGATGTCGAGCCGATGGGGCCGTTGCAGGGCGTGGTGACGCTGCAGGGCCGCAATGTCGGCGTCACGCTCTGGGCCGTGCGCGAAGAGACCAGCCGCCTGCTGCGGCAGGCCGCGCCGGGGCTGGAGGCGGCGCTGGTCGACGCCCGCTTCGAGAATGGCGCCGTCGAGGTGCATCTCGGCCAGCCCCGCATCGTCCAGCCCACGGCCGGACAGTTTCTGGACCGGATGTCATGACGACGCCGCCCAATCCTCGCCAGATCGCCGTCGCGCTGGAATATGACGGCGCGGGCGCCCCGCGCGTCACCGCCAAGGGGCGCGGCGAACTGGCCGAGCGCATCATCGAGACCGGCCGCGAGCATGGCGTCGCGGTCGAGCAGAATGCGGTGCTGGCGCAGGCTTTGTCGGCGGTCGAGCTCGACGACCAGATCCCAGAGGAACTCTACCGCGCCACGGCGCAGGTGATCGGCTTCGTGCTCTCGCTGCGCGGCGAGTTGCGCCCCCGACGGGACGGCGGCCGGTCTTGAGCGCATCGATCGTCGTCAGGCGCATTGCGCCCGCTCATTACCCCCGGCTCCAGCCCGATTTCATCGCATTGAGCGCTAAGGCGCAGGACGCCAACCCGCATATGAGTCCCGCCGCCATTACGGCCGCCAGGCTGCTGATCCCCGACGACCGCATCATCATCCTCGCCGCCTATCACAGCGAGGCGCTGGGGCTGGAACGGCTTGCGGGCGTCTGGGCCTTCGCGAAACGGCGCGACTGGCGCAGCGGCTTCGCCGAGACGCTGGTTGCGCCGTTGCTGCCGCTCTACGAGGTCTCCTCCTGCCCGGTTCTGGACCGCGACCTCGCCCTGCCTGTCGCCACAGCCATGCTGCGCCATGTGCTGGCGGCGGGCGACCTGCCGAGAAGCATGGCCCTGCCCCTGCTCGCGCTCGACGGCGAAAGCTTCGCGATCGTCTCCGCCGCCTGCACGGCGACGGGGAGCCGCATCGACCTGTTCGAGCGCTGGCAGCGCCCGATGATGCTGGCGCAGCAAGGCGACAGTGCCGAGACCTATCTGAGACGATCCCTCGGCCAAAGCTTCAAGAAGCGGATGCAGCAGTTCCGCAGCATGCGCAAATACGGCACGCTCTCCTTCCGGCGCGAGCGTAGCTTCGCGGCCCGCGACCGGCTCGGCGAGTTCCTGGCGCTGGAGGCGGCGGGCTGGAAGGGCGAGGCCGGCAGCGCCATCGCCCGCATTCCCGCCGACACCGCCTATTTCGAGGCGCTTGCGGCCGAGTTCGCCAGGGTCGATGGCCTCCTGCTCGACAGTCTGCTGCTCGACGGCAGGCCGATCGCCATGGGGCTGCAGATCGAGAACGCCGGAACCCGTCATTTCCTGAAGATCGCCTATGATGAGCGCCAGCATCGGCTCTCGCCCGGGCGCTCCCTGACCATCGCCATGCTCCAATCCGATTTCGCCGCGACGCCGCCCGTCGTCTTCGACAGCGGCGCCGGCGACGGCGTCGATGCGGGAACCTATGTCTGGGGCGAGCGCCGCGAGATCGGCCATGCGCTGATCGGCGTCGGCGGCGCGGGGCCCCCGCATCCCCCCCAGGCCCCCCCCCCCCCACCCAGGCAGCGCCCGGGGGGCGCGGGACGGCGCCGCCGAGTTTGATCTGGCCTCGCGTCGCCGGATCGGCCACATCTGCCGGCCAGAAGCAGCAGGAGCGAGATCATGAGCAGCGCGATCAGGATCGGCATCGTCACCGTCTCCGACCGGGCGTCGGCCGGCCTCTACGCCGATGAGGGCGGCCCCGCGATCGAGTCCTATTTCAAGCGCGCGCTCTCCAGTGACTGGCAGCCCGTCGCCCGCATCATCCCCGATGACCGCGCGCTGATCGCCCAGACCCTGACCGCGCTGGCGGATGAGGAGGGCTGCTGCCTGATCGTCACCACCGGCGGCACCGGCCCTGCGCCGCGCGACGTGACGCCGGAGGCGACCGAGGACGTGATCGAGAAGCCGATGCCGGGCTTCGGCGAACTGATGCGCCAGGTCAGCCTGGCGAAGGTGCCGACCGCCATTCTCTCGCGTCAGATGGCGGGGATTCGCGGCCGCTCGCTGATCGTCAACCTGCCCGGCCGCCCGCGCGCCATCGCCGAATGCCTGGACGCGGTGATGCCCGCCATCCCCTATTGCATCGACCTGATCGAGGGCCCCTATCTCGAGACCGACCCGGCGGTGGTGAAGGCGTTCCGGCCCGCGAAAGGCTGACGTCGCCCGGCATTGCAGGCGCAACGCAGCAAGCCAGGGGCCGTAGCGCGCCTAGTCCGATCAAACTTGCATAGCGATTATATACTTCGCGCACCCAAACGGATCACGTAGAGTGCCTCTAGTTGGCTGCGGTTGTGCCGGGCTTGTCGTCAGGTGGTGGTTGGTGCGTCACGATCTTCTAAGATTGGCGCCAAAGCGTTCCTCGCTCTCATCACAGCTGAGTTCGCAGCTGTGGACAGGAATTTGTCGGATTGACTTTGGACTGAGTCGCGCAGCTTAGTTTTGCCCATGTACCGCCTTTACGTCGATGAAGTTGGCAGTGATGATCTCGTCCATCTCGACAAGGACAAGCATCGCTATTTGAGCCTTTCAGGCGTCGCAATGCGAGTGGATCACGCGAGAGATTACCTTGAGCCGGCCCTGAACAAAATCAAGGCTGACGTTTTCAAGCATGACCCCGACTTTCCCATTATCCTGCACCGCAAGGAGATCATGGGGCTGAAAGGTCCGTTTGGCGTGCTCAGAGACGACACGCTACGGACCTTATTCAATGGCCAGTTAAAAACCGTCATTCGGAAAGCGGATTATACATTCTTCACCACCCTTATAGATAAGCAGTGGATGGTTAAGCAAAAACACTGGAGAAAGAACCACCCATATCACTACCTTATGGAACTTCTAATTGAGCGCTATACTCAGTTTCTGGAACGAAACGATGCAATCGGCGACATAATGCCTGAAGCGCGGCTGGGCAAAAAAGACGAGCTTCTTCAACTCGCATTTGCCGAGGTAAAGGAAACAGGATCTGATTTTGTTTCAAACAATCGGATTCACAGACGGATACCGTCATCTAATTTAAAATTCCGAACCAAAAAAGATAATATAGCAGGGCTTCAATTTTGTGACCTACTGGCTCACCCGAGCCATATATATACTAGGCACATTATGGGCCATAATGTTGAATTGGGTCCTTTCGCGAACGAAATCGTCGATTGCTTAATTGAGCAAAAATACGACTGCAAACGCGACACGGGGATCGCTCGCAAAATCCAAGGCTATGGCGTCAAGCACCTGCCTCAATAACACAAGGGCGGGACTCACGCCCCGCCCGATGGATTAATGTACCATCTGTGCTACCGACCGCCGAAGCATCGGATTGCCAATAGACATAATAGATTCGGCTAAAATTATCAAGGCCTTAGGCACATCATTCTCTCAGAAATGACTAGAGTGTTGATAGGCAAGGCGTTTCCCAGCCATACCCTCCAGCACAAGCCCAGTGCGCTGGCTGTCATCGTCTCAGAGCTTCACACGACTGTTGTTTGGACTCCATGATCTGCCTGGTACTTCAAGCATATAGACCTTGATCGCTTGCTCCGCGGCCGCTCCGACGGAACGCTCACTCCGGCTCGATGACCCCGACCTGGGCGGTGATCGGCCCGTAATGCTCGATGCGACGGTGGCGCTTGAAGTCGAAGATCGTCTCCTTGCCGAATTTGGTCGCGTCGAGATCGCAGGCATGCACGAGCACGCCATCCTCCTCCCCGTCCAATACGGCGGCGATCTCGCCATTGGGGTCGACGATCATGGTGCCGCCCATCAGATGGTGGCCGTCCTCGTCGCCGGCCTTGGCCACCGCCACCACCCAGGTGGCGTTCTGATAGGCGCCGGCGGCGAGCGACAGCTTGTGGTGGAACATCCGCTGCTCCAGCCCCTCGCCCGGCCGCTGCGAATTCACCGACGGCGTGTTGAAGCCGAGCACCACCATCTCGACGCCCTGCAGCCCCATGACGCGATAGGTCTCAGGCCAGCGCCGGTCGTTGCAGATGCACATGCCGATCAGCCCGCCCATCGTGCGCCAGACCGGGAAGCCGAGATCGCCCGGCTCGAAATAGCGCTTCTCGAGATGCTGATGCGTGCGCTCGGGGTCGAACTCGACATGGCCCGGCAGATGGATCTTGCGGTATTTCCCGACGATCGCGCCG
>JBKBRD010000060.1:0-6730 GCA_046292405.1 Allobosea sp.
GGCAGCGACACGCAGCAGATGAAGGCGAGAAACAGCCCGACGAGAATCCAGACGATGATGTAATAAACGCTGGTCATGGACGAGAGCCTGTCGTGCTACCGGCGGTTAACGCCGGTATAGGGAGAAAGTTCTCCTTTTAGGCGAAGGCCGGCGTTCTTTTCGCGCAATGCGCCTGAAGGCCGATCCGATCGTTGAATCAAGATGATCGGATCGGGCTCCAACGCGCTGGCAGCCAACGCGTTCTCCGCTCCGCTTGCGATGCCGGTAGCGGCGGGCGGGCTAGGAAGCGAGATGGCGTTGCAGGAAACTCGCCGTGCGCATAGCGGCGTCGAGCTGGGCGGATCGGCTGAAGCCATGGCCTTCGCCATCGTAGATCTGCTTCTCGACGTCAGCCCCGCGGGCGCGCAGCAGCTTTTCGATGGCGTCCGCATTGCGCACCGGAACGACGCGGTCGGCGCGCCCATGCAGGATCAGCGTCGGGGCTTGGGCGGGCGCCGGCGGCAGGTCCCGCGGCGCGAAGCCGAAATAGCTGACGACCGCGCGGATGCGCCGGTCCCGCGCCGCAAGGCTCAGAGCCAGCGTGCCGCCAAGCGAAATGCCCACCAAGGCCAGCCGTCCCGGTTCGATCGCCGGATCGCGCGCCGCCGTGTCGACGACATCGCCCAGCGCGCGCAGCCAGCCTGGAAAGCCGGCTTCGATCGCGTCATAGGAACCGGGATTGGGCCGGCGCGCAAAATAATGCGGGAAGAGGACGGTGAAACCCTGCGCCGACAAGGCCGAAGACGCCATCAGATAGTTCTGCCGCTGGCTCAACCCATCGGCGCCGTGAATCAGAATGACGCCCGGCCGGCGCCCACCGCCCGCCCCATCGGCGCGGTCGACGGTCAGCCCTTCGCCGCCGGGACCGGTGGCGGCGGCCAGGGACGCGAGGCCGCCAGGCGCCAGGCTGGCGGCCGCGGCTGCGATCATCGTCCTGCGATCCATATCAGTGTCACGCCCGTGCGGTTTTGTGGATTGGAAACGCGGCTGGAGCGACGCTCATGACACGCTGCCCGGGCTCAGATCTTCGCCGCTCTCAGATCAGAGATCCCGCGTGCGATCCGGCAGCTTGTCGATCGCCGCATCGGCGCCCTGTTCGGCGCCCAGCACGCCTTCCCGCAGAACCTTGGTCGCCGCATCGGCCTTGGCGTCCGGATCGGTGGGCAGCGGCGCTGTCTCGGGCGTGGCCTCGAGGCCGCCCGATCCAGGCAACTTCCCATCGCGCGCAGCTGCGGCGAAGGTGGCGAGCGCTTCCGGTTGCTTGGCCATCTCGTCCTCCCGGTGAAAACCTCCCTGGCAAACCAGGCAACCAGGCGCTTGTTCCGCGACGGCTGGCGGTTAGCCGCAATTTCGGCCGCCGCAGCGTGAACAGTCTGGCCGTCGGCGCGTTTATCATAGGCTTCATGGAGAACGTTATGAGTCGCATTCTAATCGCCGCGCTATGCGCAACAGGTCTCTCGGCCTGCGTCGAGCGGACCGTCGTCATCGAGACCTCGCCCTTTCCCTCGCCCGCAGTGGCCTATCCGGCCGCGCCGATGGAGCCCGACCCGTCGGTCAAGCGGATCAGGAACGATGGCGAAGGCGGCCTGATCCTGCCGGACGGAACGCGCGTGGCGCTCGACAATTCCGGCGGCTTCGTCCTGCCCAATGGCGAGTATGTGCGCCGCGACGCCCGGGGCGGGCTGAACCTGCCCAATGGCACGCGCTGCTTCCCGGACAGCCGGTCCGATTTCGTCTGCCCCTGAGCGGTCTGCCGAGCGCTGCGACATTGGCGTCACTGCGGTACGGCTTGTGTCCCGCCGTCAGAGGGCGTGTATGCGCCGTGGCCGACTCGCGTCGCGCCTGCGGGTGAAGGGAACGAGAGATGACCGAAAGCCAGGTGGAATGGCCGCCGCTGCCGCCGCTCCAGACCGGAGCGCGCGGTCGCTGCCCGCGCTGCGGGCGTGGCCGGATGTTCCAGAGCTTTCTGAAGCTGCGGCCGCGCTGCGAGGTCTGCGGGCTGGATTACACCTTCGCCGACCCGGCCGATGGCCCGGCCTTTTTCGTGATGATGTTCGTCTGCGTGCCGGTGGTGGCCTTCGCGCTATGGCTCGAACTGGCCTATGAGCCGCCCGCCTGGGTCCATCTCGTCACCACTTTGCCGTTGATCGCCCTGACCTGCATCCCGCCGCTGCAGCCGCTGAAAGGCTGGCTGGTCGCCGCGCAATATTACCACAAGGCGGAGGAAGGCCGGCTCGCCCGGCCGGACGAGGGCGGCCAGGCTCCGCGCGGCTGACGGCGGGCGTCGCCGCGCCTCACCCTGCGGCGAAGCGGACGATATCGTCGAGCACGGGCGCGTTGCCGCGAAAGCCCTTGCCGAGCGCCAGCAGGATGCCGGCATGGCTGAGCCCCGGATAGGTCTTGACCTGCACGCTGGCGCCCGCAGCCTGCAAACGTCGCCCCAATGCGTAGCTGTTGCGCGGCAGCACGGTCGTGTCGGCGTCTCCCGTGGCGAGGAAGCTGCGCGGGGCGCCTCGGCGCGCGAAGTTGACCGGCTGGGTCTCCGGCAGCTTCGCCTGGCCGAAAGCGGCAATGGTGCGCTCGTCGTCGAGCGGCAGGAAGTCATAGGGACCGGCCAGCCCCGCCACGCTTTTGACCAGCGAGGGCCGCACCCCGGCGCGCGCGCCGAAGCGCGTGTCGAGCGCGATCATCATGGCGTTGTAGGCGCCCGCCGAATGCCCGCACAGATGCACCCGCGCCGTGTTGCCGCCAAAGCGCGGGATAATGTCCTGGACCCAGCGCAGCGCGCTGGCGCAATCGTCCACGAACTCCGGGAAGCGCACCTGCGGGGTCAGACGGTAGTCGGGAACCACCGTGACGAAGCCGCGCGCGGCGAAGGCGTGGCCTACAAAGCCGTAATCGGCCTTCGCCCCGTCGTTCCAGCCGCCGCCATAGATGAACATCATCGCCGGCGCCGAGGTCGCTCCGGTCTCCGGCACATAGACGTCGAGCCTCTGCCGCGGGTCGGCGCCATAGGCGACGTCGCGAGCGGCGAGGCGCGAGCCGCCATCGCTGGGCATCAGCGCGTTGACGGCGGAAAGCGGGGAACAGGCGGCGGTGAGGCTGGCCGACCCGGCGGCGGCCAGAAGGGCCCGCCGGCTGAGCCGGGCAGGCGCGGGGGGAAGCGGCATCGGTCACCATGGCAGGAGAGAGGGATCGTTTCGCTTCGACTACGCGCAAGGGGCCCTGGCGGTTGCATCGGGCAGGGGCGCCGCCGCCCTGCACACCGCCGCATGCGCGAACGCCTCTGGCCGCGAGTTCATTCTGGACGGGCCGGGAGCGGCGGCCTAAACCCGCGCCCGGCGCGCGCCACGCCGACAGGGCTGCCGGCGATTCGGGAGACGCCATGGGCAAGGCCCTCAACCTGACGATCCTTTGCGTCGCCGTGGTCGCCTCGCTTTCGGTCTGGTTCGCCGCCACGGCCGCCGTCGCCGATCTCATCAGCAACGGGCTGATGACCAGCGCGCAGGGCGGGCTGCTGACCTCGGCGGTGCAGGCGGGCTTCGTCGTCGGCACCGTCGCCAGCGCCGCGCTCGGCCTTGCCGACCGGTTCCGGACGACGCGCCTGTTCGCAGCCGGCTGCGCGGTGGCGGGCGTCGCCACGCTGCTTCTCCCCGTCGTCGAGCCGGCCGGCTGGGCGACGCTCGGTCTGCGGGCGCTGGCGGGCGCCGCGATGGCTGCGGTCTATCCGGTCGGCATGAAAATGGCGTCGACCTGGGCGAAAGGCGATCTCGGCCTTCTGGTCGGCATTCTCGTCGGCAGCCTGACGCTGGGCTCGGCCTCGCCCCATCTCGTCAACGGGCTGATCGGCACGCTGCCCTGGACCACGGTCTATCTGGTCGCCGGAGCGCTGTGCCTGAGCGCCGGCCTCCTCATCCTCGCCTTCCGCGAGGGCGAGGCGGGCTTCGCCCGCACCGTGTTTCGCCTGCGCGACATCGGCGAAGCCTGGCGCTCGCCCCAGCTGCGCTTGGCCAATCTCGGCTATATCGGCCATATGTGGGAGCTCTACGCCATGTGGGCGTGGATCGGCGCCTTTCTCCAGCATGGCCCGCTCGAACTTCAGGGCGCGAAGGCGAGCCTCATGGTCTTCCTGATCGTCGCAGCGGGATTGCCCGGCGCGGTGCTGGCGGGGCTGGCGGCGGACCGCTTCGGCCGCTGCGAGACCGCCGCCCTCGCCATGCTGACCAGCGGCCTCTGCGCTGTCGCGATCGGCCCGGCGGCCGGCTTCGCGCCGGCGCTGGCGCTGGCGCTCGCTTTGCTCTGGGGCTTTTCCGTGGTCGCCGATTCCGCCCAGTTCTCCGCGATCGCCATCGAAGTCGCGCCGCGCCAGCTGACCGGGACCATGCTGACGATCCAGACCAGCATCGGCTTTCTCGTCACTATCGCGGCGATCCAGGCTTTGCCCTGGCTGCTGCCCTATGCCGGCTGGAGCCAGGCCTTCGCGCTGCTCGCGATCGGGCCGTTTCTCGGCGTGATCGCCATGCTGCGGCTGAGGAGGTTGCAGCGGGCGCAGCGAGGCTGAAGCGGCGGCGGCATGTCGGCGGCGTCGATCAGAAGGTCCGCTCGAGGAAGAGCTGGAGCGAGCTCTGCCGGCCGCCGAGGCCGGCGGGGATGACCGCAGCGCCGAGATCCAGCTTCTGCCAGGCGACCGAGGCTTCCAGCCCGGTCTTGAAACCGTCGACGGGCGTCCAGACGAGATTGGCGGCGACGCGATCGATCCGGACCTGCCCCGCGCGGTTCGCCAGCCCCGGCAGGGTGAGGCGATAGCGGCTGACGAAGACATGGCTGGAGATCTCCTCGCTCCAGTCCCGCCCCAAAGCGAGCACCCCGGACCAGCCGCGCGTCGCTTCAGTGCCGGTGATCACCTGGCGCAGCGTCCGTAGATCGAGCGACGAGCCGATATAGGGCGCGGCGTCGACGGCCCCTGAGATCTGCGCGGTGAAGCTGGTCGTCTTGCCGAGAACCGGCGCTTCGTAGGTCATGCCCAGCAGGGCGGCGCGCCCCATCCGCGCGCTGACGCCCGGCGCGCGTGGCACGTCGCGCACGGCCGCCGCCGCATGCAGCGTCAAGGCTTCCCCCTCATAGAGCAACCGCACAACCCCGTCGGGCGTCCGCAGCCCCGAGCCGCCGGGCAGGGCGCGCGCCGGATCGATCTGCGTGTCCTCGGCCGACAGAGAAAATTTAAGATCGGGCCAGAGCACGCGCTCATAGCCGATCAAGCCGACGGTCCGGCTGGGGACACGCGTCGAGAAGACGAAATCATCCCCGCTCCAGAAATCATAGCGCGAGTCGGCGATGCCGAAGACGAAGGGGCCGATCGTGACGCTCGCCTCCGCGATGGTCGGGGGCGGCGCGCCGCTCGCCGGATCGGTCGCCCGGTCGAACGAGATCTCGAAGGCGCTGGCCAGATAGAGCCCGCTCGCCAGGGTTTTCGCGGTTTCGATGCGAAACGATAGGCTGCCGGGATGGCTCAGTCCGTTCGGCGGCACCAGGCCCGTCGCCCGCGTCAGCGGGCTGGCGCGAAAGCTGTCGCTCTGGGCGCCGAGGCTGAGCACGCCGGAAACCGCCACGCAGGTCCCCGTTCCCGGCGAGATGAAGCCCGGCACGGACTCGTCTTCCGCATCGTCCTCATCCTCGTCGTCGTCGTCGCCATCGTCGCTCTCGTCATCGGCTGTCTCGGCGTCCGCCGCTTGCGCCGGGCTGCCCGGGAAAAGCGGCGTCTGCTCCGGAACGACGATCTTGCAGGCGCGAAGGAACGCGCCTGCGGGCAGGGGCGACGCCTCTGCGGCCTGGAGCGGGAGCTGGCAGGCGGCCGCGGCGAGAAGCCAGGTTCGGAGACATCGCACGTTTGGCCACCTGTTCGACGCGCACGACCGGCCCTGGCTCAATGGCCTGAGAAGACCAGCGCCTTCACCGGCAGCAGCAGAGCCTGGATGCGCAGGATCATCGCATGCACGAGGGCGACTGCGTCGACCATGTGCAGATAGAGCCAGCGGCCCGTGCTGATGGTCTTGGACTGCAGCTCGTCGTGATTGTTGCTGTAGGCGTTGGCGATGCAACTGCTGCCCGGCGGCACGACGTCGAGCCCGCCTTGAAACATCGGTTCGAGCATCACGACGAGGCTGCCGGGCCGTATCACCTGCTGCGGATCGACCAGCTGGTCGGACACCCGGATCTGACCGGCGGCAATGAAATCCTGGACGCTGGTCACCACCATCGGCACGATCGAGAACGGCTTCGAAACGCAGGCCACTTCGGCGGCCATGCCGACCTTGATGATCTGCGCTTCGATCTGGTTGAAGCCCGCCTGCAGCTTGCCGCGACCTGCCTCGCCTGGGATCAGCAGCCCGGCAGGCCGCATGAACGGGTTGACGATCTCTCCGACCCGCAGCGTGAACTGCTCGACCCGGCCGTCGAACCCCGCATAGACGACCGTTTTATCGAGCGCGACCTGCGCCTGCGCGAGCGCGGCCTCGGCGCTTGCCTTTTGCGCGGGCAGCAAGGTCGAAAGACGCGTCTGTGCGCCCTGCCGGGCCGCTTCCGCCGCAGCCACGCCGCCCTTGCGGCCGGAGACCGCAACGGCCAGCTGCTCGAGCTCCCGCCGCGTAACGACGTTCGCGTTGCGCCGGTTCAGCTCTTCTTTCGTGGCCAG
>JBKBRD010000060.1:6830-9180 GCA_046292405.1 Allobosea sp.
GCCGCGATATCGGAACTCGCAACCACCATGGCTGCATCCGTCTCGGCAATGCGCTGTTTCGCCGTGGCGACCTCTGCGGCTTCCTTGCTGCTGTCGAGCCGGAAGATGGGCGCGCCGCGCTTCACCTCGCCGCTGAACCCGACATAGACCTCGGCCACGCGCCCATTCGTCTCGGGCAGGATCGGCACGGTCCGGAAGAACGAGGTCACGGCGACGCTGGTTGGGTGATTATAGAAGACAACCGTGATCAACCCGACGGTCAGCATCAGGCAGGCGGTGATCCCCCAGCGCAGCTCGAACCAGACGGAATAGAGCGTAATCTCCTTGCCGATCCGTTTGCCCTGGCCGAAGCGGCGGTACAGATAGTCGGGAAGCAGGGTAAACAGCGAGCAGAGCAGGAGTTCGAGCATGGGTCAGGCCTTCCCGTCTTCGGGGTTGGCGGCATGCGGATCGGGCGGGAGAGGATCAGCAACGGGAGGCTTGATCCCCGCAATGGACTCCAGCGCCCCGGCTATGCGGCCGAGCGGGTTGGAAAAGCTGGGGATTTCGATCAGCGCCAGCAGCAGCCCCGCCACCCAGAACAGGTGGATATGCGTGAACAAGGCCAGAAGGCCGAGAACAGCCACGATATCGAACTGGATCTTCTTCCGCTTATGGGCGATCCGCTCAGGGAGAGTGTGAATCCGCAGGAACAGGATGCCGGTTCCGAGAACGGCCCCGATCAGGAAAATCGCCACCCCCACCGTCAGCACATCGGTCTGGCCTGGGGGGCTGATGAAAAACGGCATATGTTGTGAAGCTATGGGATGCGCCGTGGGCGACATGACGATCACCTTAGGTCAGATTTAGTACCGCTGTTCGACGAAATCTTAGTGCGATCTGCATTCCTGACGCAACTGTCGCGAATTTGCAAAATGGCGAAATTGCGACATAGATGGCGGCGGAGCCGATGCTTGCGTGCGACCGTCGCCGCGCGGGGGCGTGCCCCGCACCCGGCGTTCACGCGCAATGCAGGGCCGAGGCTCCGGGAAGCTTTGATCTGTCAGTAGGTTCGCGTGTCATGCAGCTCGCCTGTCCATCGCCCCAAAATCGACCAGCGCCTGGGCTGAGCCGCCGGTTCCTGCCGGTTCTGGCGGTTTTGGCGTTTTGTCTCGGGGGCTGCGGATCGCGTCCGGAAAGTGGATTTCTCGCTCCGGTCGCGCAGATCGAGCCCGGAACCACCGCTCACACGCTGCTCGTCGCGACCACGCGCCAGCGCGATGCGCGGCCGGGCACCTTGTTCAACGGCGAGCGGGCGACGCCGCTCGACTTCGCCAAGATCGTCGTGTCCGTGCCGCCCCAGCACAAGGCCGGCGAGATCTCCTGGGCGTCGACCGCCCCTGGCGATCCCAAGACCGATTTCGTCGTGCGCGAGGCCGGCTATCTCGATGGTGAGCGCGCCTTCGTGTCCACCCTCAACGCACAGCTCGCAGCCCGACCCAGGGGGCAGCGCAACGTCTTCCTGTTCGTCCACGGCTACAACACGATGTTCGCCGAAGGGGTTTACCGCTTCACCCAGGTCGTTCATGACGCAAAGGCGCCAGGCGTGCCGGTGCTGTTCACGTGGGCCTCGCGCGGTCAGGTCTCGCAATACATCTACGACAACAACAGCGCGACCGCGGCGCGCGACGACCTCGAACGGACCTTGCGCCTCGTCTTCGCCAGCAACGCGGAACAGGTGACGATCCTCGCTCATTCCATGGGGAACTGGGTGACCGTCGAAGCCTTGCGCCAAGTCAGGATCAGCGGCGGGCTGCCGCAGGTCGCCAAACTCGGCGCGCTGTTCCTGGCCGCGCCGGACATCGATATCGACGTCTTCAAATCGCAGATGCGCCGGTTCGGCAAGCCGGCCAAGCCGTTCTTCATCGTGCTGTCGAAAGACGACAAGGCGCTGGGTCTCTCCAATTTTCTGGCGGGAGGGCAGGGCCGGCTCGGCTCCGACAGCAATACGGAGGAGCTGGCGCAGCTTGGCGCAGTCGTGATCGACATGACCGATGTGCGGGGGCTGGATTCGAGCAATCACGGCAAATTCGCCCAATTGGCGGCGATCGCGCCGGAACTCCGCGGCGTGCTGGCCCGCGGCATCGCCCCTGGCCACGCTGGGGGCAATCCCGGCGAGGTCGCGAGCGGCTCCCTGGAAGCGCTCGTCAAGCTGCCGATCACCATCGTCAGCGCCCCGATCCGGGCTCTGGCGGGGCGGTAGCGCCAAGCCGGCCTAGGCGCTCGGGGCCAGTGGGCTCGGCGGGGGAACGGTCGCCATGGCCGCGCCCGCCTGGGCGGCTCCCGCCTCGCCGCCGCGCACGGTGACCTG
>JBKBRD010000060.1:9190-12472 GCA_046292405.1 Allobosea sp.
GGGCTCGGCGGGGGAACGGTCGCCATGGCCGCGCCCGCCTGGGCGGCTCCCGCCTCGCCGCCGCGCACGGTGACCTGGTTCGAGGCGAAATCGATGCCCGCTTCGCCCAGCGCCCGATAGACCCGCTTCAACGCCTCGCGCTGCAGGCCCGAGGCCTGGTTCGGCTTGGCGGTGAATTTCAGGCGGATCACCAGCGCCGTGTCGGCGATCTCGGCGACGCCCTGCATCTTCAGCTGGGAGATGAAGTGGGGGCCGTATTCCGGGTCCTCCAGCAAGGCGAGGCCGACCTTCTTGATCGCCTTGCGCGCCTTCTCGAGGTCGACCGAGCGGTCGAGCCTGACATTGAACTTGACGGTGGCCCAATCGCGGCTGGCGTTGGTCAGGGAGGGGATCTGGCCGAAGGGCACGGTGTGGATCTGCCCGCTCTGGTGGCGCAGTTGCACCGAGCGCAGCGAGATCTTCTCGACCGTCCCCTTCAGCCGCCCGGTATCGACATACTCGCCGACCCGGAACGCGTCCTCGACCATGAAGAAGAAGCCGGACACGATATCGCGCACCAGCGCCTGCGAGCCGAACGAGATGGCGAGGCCGAGAATGCCGAAACCGGCGAGCAGCGGACCGATATCGACGCCGAGCTGGGACAGGGCGACGAGCGCCGTCAGCACGACGACGCCCGACAGCACGACGCCGCGGATCACAGGCAGCACTGTGGCGAAGCGGCTGGGCGTCGTTTCCTCGGGTGGAGCCTCCTCGTCGAAAGCGTGCGACGACGGCCGCTTGGGAGCGTAAGCGCCGAAAAAAGCCCGCAGGAAGACCAGCACAACCCAGCCCGACAAGATCAGCAGCGCTTCGACGAAGGCATGCTTCCGGAAGGCGATAAAATCGGCCGAGCCGGTGTCGACGAAGAGCGCGGCCCAGATCTGCGAGAGCCAGAACGCGGCCCCGATCCAGACCAGCCCTCCCGCGCCGGCCTGGACCATGGCGCCGGCGGCCGCCTGCGCCGGCGTCGCCGGGGCGTCCGAACGCGCCTGCTCGCGGGCATGCCAGGCCCGCACCAGGGCCGTCGCGCCGATGGCGACGACAGGGGTAAGCACGATGATGAACTGCGTCAGCCCGGCAGCCGTTGCCCAGTGCTCGCCATTGGCCATAACCGAGGCGGCCCGGCCGACCATCCAGATCGCGACGGCGCTGGCCATCAGGATGATCGGCGCGGCCCAGGCCAGAAAGCGCAGGCCGATGCCGGGTTCGGGCGCGGGCCGCAGCACCAGCGCCTTCAGATCATGGCGCGCATCGAAGAACCAGCACAGCTTGAGCGCCAGCATGATGTAGCCGCCGATCGCCAACGCCCCCATCACCGCAGCCGAGTCGCGCGCCACATCGGCGCCGAGCTGCGCCACCGCGAGCGCCACTGCGCCCAGCGTCGCATAGGCGAGCAGCCAGGCGAAATGCCGGTCGGCCCGGTCGATCGGCAGGAGCCGCCGCTCGGGGCGCCCAGGCGCCAGCAGGAAGCGCGCGACGACGACGTGCAGCGCCACCATGGCCATGGTCGAGCCGAGGGCTGTCGCCATCGCGGCGGCGAGATCGGGCTGGGGCAGCAGTCGATTGCGCCCGAGGCCGATCGCGCCGAGGAAAACCGCCGCAGTCAGGCTGTCCTGCAGCGCCGCGAGCAGGGACACCCGCAGACGCGGCAGAAAATCCGGCCCCGACGGCGTCAGCCTGCGTTCGAACCAGCCTCGCGTCGCGCGTCGAAACGCCCAGCTTGCGCCGGTTGCGGCGAGCAGGATCGCAACCAGACGCAGCCCCGGCTGGGGATTCTCAGCGGAGCTCCAGCGCGCCGCGATAGCGCGAGGCAGCTGTCCGACCTTCGACATCGCAGCGTGGCCGATGTCCAGACCCGCCTCGAAATCCCGCCAGAACGCGGCGAACCGTGACGGCGGTTCGGCCTGCGCCACGCTCGCCTTGGCGCCGACACGGATTTCGACCTTGCGTCCGCTGGCTGTAATCGCATCGACGGCCTGGCGGATCTGGTCGGCGGTTTCGCCGCCTTGCAGGTTCAGCACCACAGGCTGATCGGTTTGCGCCAGCGCTGGGGCCGGCACGCCCACGAACGTCAGGCCCGCGGCCGTCACTAGGACCAACAGCCCGATCCGCCACTTGGCGATTGCGTCAAAGATCATGCATCCCCCCGGCGCTCGAGCCATCAGGGTGCGGGGCGCGGAGGCGCGATGCAAGCTTTCCCGTTCGCAAGGGGCTGCGCGCGAGCGCAAATCGTACATTTTGCCATCAGGCCGTAGCGCTTGGCGTTTTGGCTCACGCCCCAGGCGGTCCGGCGACGATAGCTCAGCGGAGCTTGGCGATGCCGATGCCGTCGAGCTTGGCGCGGTCCTTGATGGATTCCTCGCTGCGCGTCATCGCTTTCGCGATCGCCTTCAGCGCCATGCCTTTTTTGGCGAGCAGCTTCAGCTTCTCCAGTTCCTCATAGGTCCAGGGTTGGCGATGCCGTTCGAATCGCTCGGTCACGATCTGCTCCTGCGTTGCCGGCGCGGTTCCGGCGTTCGGGCCCATCTATAGCAGGGATGGCGCTGCGGGGCCGAGTCCGCCGGGACGATTATGGGTCGCCGGTTGTTCAGTGCTGGAATGTCCAGAGCAGGCTGCGGCTGAGATCCTTCAGCGCTTCGACCGCATCGGGCCGCTCGCGGGCCACCGCCGTGATCAGCGCATCCGCAAGAGCAAAGATGGCCGTCGGCGAGTTCGGCAAGAGCGGGTTTCGCGCTGGCGCGAACAGGGCGAAATCGGCGAGGGGGGCGAGCGGCGAGGTCGGGCCGTCGGTCAGACACACGACCTTCGCCCCCTTCGCCTGGCTGTGCGCCGCCAGCTGAACCGTGGTGCGGGAGTAGCGCGGCACCGAAATGGCGATGACGAGATCGCCGGGCGCAGCGGAGTTGAGGTGGCGATAGGCCCGCTCCGGCCCGCCGCGCGCCGTTGCGAACACGACATCGGCCTCGCAATAAAGGGCCAGCCCATCCTCGATGAAGCTGGCGATCGGGTGGCTGGCGCCCGATGCGATGATGAAGATCCGGCGCGCCGCAAGCACTGCGGCGATGACGGCCTCGACCGTGGCCGGGTCGAGTTCGGCTATGGCCTCGTCGAGATTGGCGCGCTGGGTCTTCATGGCCGCTACGAAGGTGGAGACGGTCGAGGCCGCCGTCGCCTTCGCATCCGCGAAATCGTCGACCGGCTGCATGGCAAGTTGAAGCGCCGAAGCCAGGGCCGCCCTGAATT
>JBKBRD010000061.1:0-12464 GCA_046292405.1 Allobosea sp.
GCTGGCTTCGGCATTGCTGCGACGGTTCTCGACATAATTGGCCGAACGGCACTGCTGATAGGCGCGGGTGCCCGGCCGGAAGCCCTGCGACTCGCAGGTGATCTCGGCGTCGATCAGCGATTCCTGCCGCGTCTGGCAACCGGCCGCCAGCAAAGCGAGCGCGCCCACAACGAAAACTCTCTTCATCCTTATCGTCCTTTCAGCCTCCCAGTTGGCTGATGGAACTAAAATGCACGCTTGGCGAGCGGTCAAGCTGAAGGAAAGAATTTAGTTCAAGTAAAGCTAAGCTGCGGAAACGATTCAGCTTAAGCCGGTTTGCGCGGCGGCTTGTCGATGATGCCGGAACGCATGATGCTGGCGATCTCGAGCGGCGGCTTTCCAGACTTTTCCGCGATGACCCGGTCCTGTTCCTCGATGGCTTCGCGAGCCGGCTCATCGCCATCGAGCCCCCCCAGCATGGCGGTGGGCACGCGCCGGTTCGACGTGCGCTGGCCGTTGACGTAGGTCACGTCGAACATCACGAATTCCGCATCCAGCGGCTTTGATTTTTTGCGAGCCATGACAATCCTCTTGGGTGGAGCGCGGCGGCCATCGGCCACCGGCGCGGCCCGGCGGCGCACGCTCGGCGCGGCGCGGGCGCCTTCATTCGCCGGGACGCCTAGACCATGGCGTCATCGGGCGCAATGCGGCGCGGCGTTTGCATGCGCTTGTCGCGGCGCGCCGGAGCGGCTTAGCTCTGAGCCGGCTTTTGGGTGGGAGACCGGGATTCGTGAAAATCGTCCTGTTCGGAGGCGCGGGCTTCGTCGGCCTCAACATCGCCGAGGCCTGTCTGCGCGAGGGGCATGAAGTCGCGATCTTCGACAGGGCCCCGCTGCCGGAGGCGGCGCGGCGCGCCTTCGCGGCGCTGCCCGGCCGCCTCAGCGAAATCGAGGCCGATGTCACCGATCGCGCGGCGGTCGGCCGGGCCGTCTCCGCCGGCGTCGACAGCGTCGTCATGGGGGCCGCGATCACGGCGGGCGCCGCCCGCGACGCCGCCGAGCCCGAAACCATCCTGCAGGTCAACCTGGTCGCGCAGATTCCCATTCTGGAGGCCGCGAAGGCGGCAGGCGTCCGCCGCGTGCTCAATCTCAGCTCCGCGGCGGCCTATGGCGCCCTCGGCGAGCGGGAAGCGGAATTGCGCGAGGACATGCCGGGCGATCCTATCGGCCTCTACGCCATCACCAAATGGGCGAGCGAGCGCGTCGGCCAGCGGCTGGCCGGGCTCTGGGGGCTCGATCTGGTCAGCCTGCGCCTCAGCGGCGTGTTCGGCCCCTGGGAGCGGGCGACCGGCGTGCGCGACACGCTGAGCCCGCACTGCCAGATCCTGGCCGCGGCCGTCGCCGGCCAGGAGGCGATCCTGGCGCGGCCAGGGCTGCGCGACTGGCTGTTCGCGCCCGATCTGGCGGAGGCCGTGCTGCGCGTCGCAACGGCCCCGCAGCTGGCGCACAGGCTCTACAACGTCTCGACCGGGCAGCGCTTCAGCGCCCTCGACTGGGGCCAGGCGCTGGCCGCGCATTATCCGGGCTTCGTCTGCCGGCTGGCGCAGGCGCAGGAGGCGCCGACCATCGACCTGCACGGCAGCGTCGATCGCGCGCCGATGGCGGTGACCCGCCTCGCTCAGGATCTGGGCTGGCGCGCGCCCAGCGCCGTCCCCGACACCGCGGCGCGGATGGCGCAATGGTGGCGCGCAAGCGGGCGGCAGATGGGATCTTTGCTATGAAACTTGCCGGCAAAGTTGCGATCATCACCGGCGGCGGCTCCGGCATCGGCCGGGCCGTCGCGCTGCGCTTTGCGCAAGAGGGCGCGAGGCTTGCCCTCGTCGACCGCAACGTCGCGGCGGCCGCCGAAACCCGGGCCCTGGTCGAGGCGGCCGGCGGCCAGGCTTCGGTCCAGGCCGGCGATGTCGGCGAGCCCGGCTTCGCCGACGCCGTCGCCGCCGAAACGCTCGCCGCGCATGGCCGCATCGACGTCCTCGTCACCGCCGCGGGGTTCTCATCGGGCGGGACGGTGCTGACCACCTCTCCGGAAGACTGGAACGCCGTGTTCGGCGCCAATGTCGGCGGCACCTGGCTTTTCGCCCGCGCCGTCATCCCGACCATGCAGAAACAGGGCGGCGGCGCCATCGTCACCTTCGCCTCGCAGCTGGCCCTGGCCGGCGGGCGCGGCAACAGCGCCTATATCGCCGCCAAGGGCGCGATCCTCAGCCTGACCCGGACGATGGCGCTGGATTTCGCCGCGGATGGCGTCAGGGTCAATGCGATAGCGCCCGGCGCCATCGACACGCCGATGCTGCGGCGCAGTTTTGCCCGCCATGCCGATCCCGAGCCGGTGCGCGACGCCTCCCGCAACCGCCATGCGATGAAGCGCTTCGGCCGCGCCGAGGAGGTGGCGGAAGCCGCGCTCTATCTCGCCAGCGACGCCTCCTCCTTCAGCACCGGCACGACATTGGTGGTCGATGGCGGCTGGCTGGCGGCATGAGGCTTGCCATGTCCATGAGGCTTGCCAGCGGGACGAACCGAGCCATCGTGAGGTGCGACCATGAGACATGACGGCTTGTCGGTGCTGGAGAGCCGCGTCGCCAGCGATCTCGCGCGGATCGCCCATCCCCGCGCGCCCTGGCTCGAACCCGTCCTCGGACCCGACCGCAAGCCTGCCTATGACGTGGTCATCGTCGGCGCCGGGCAATCGGGCCTGGCGACCGCCTTCGGGCTGATGCGGTCGCAGGTGACGAACATCCTGGTGCTCGACAAGGCCCCGGCCGGGCGGGAAGGCCCGTGGCGCAGCTATGCCCGCATGCACACGCTGCGCAGCCCGAAGGATTTCACCGGCCCCGACCTCGACATTCCCAGCCTGACCTACCAATCCTGGCACGAGGCGAAATTCGGCAGCGAGAGCTGGGAAGCGCTGACCCTGATCCCTAAGGATTTTTGGGCGGATTATCTCGACTGGTACCGCCATGTCGTCGGCATCCCCGTGCGCAATCAGGCCGAATGCACGGATATCGCGCCCGCCGGCGCGCTGCTGGCGCTGACGGTCTCGACCCCCGAGGGCATCGAGACCATTCATGCCCGCAGGCTCGTGCTCGCGACCGGGCAGGAGGGGCTCGGCGGCTGGACGCTGCCTCCGGCCTTGGCGGCGCTGCCGGAAGCACGCCGCGCCCATAGCGCCCAGGAGATCGATTTCGCGGCGCTGGCGGGCAAGCGCGTCGCGGTGATCGGGGCCGGCGCCTCCGCCTTCGACAATGCGGCGACTGCGTTGGAGGCTGGCGCGGCCGCGGTGCATCTGCTGTGCCGGCGAAAGCAGGCCCAGGTCATCCAGCCCTATCGCTGGCTGACCTTTCGCGGCTTCCTGCGTCATCTCAGCGATCTCGACGATGCCTGGCGCTGGCGCTTCATGCAGGCGGTGCTGAGCCTGCGCGAGGGCTTTCCGCAGGCGACCTATGATCGCTGCGCCCGGCACGCGGCGTTCGCGCTGCATCTGGGCGCGCCGATCCTCTCGGCCGTCGACAGCCCGGGCGGCGTGGTGCTCGGCGCGCCCAAAGGCCCGATCGAGGTCGATTTCGTCATTGCGGCGACGGGCATCGACATCGACCCCGGCACGCGCCCGGAACTCGGCCGCTTCGGCGCCAATATCGCCCGCTGGAGCGACCGCTACGCGCCCCCTTCCGCGGAGCGGGACGAGCGTCTCGGCCGCTTCCCCTATCTCGCCGACGATTACGGGCTGATGGAACGCATCGCGGGGCAGACGCCCTGGATCGCCAATATCCACCTCTTCACCATCGCCTCGACCATGAGCTTCGGCGCCTCCGGCTCCTCGATCAACGCCATGACGACGGCCGTGCCCAAACTCGTCTCCGGCATCACGCGCGGCCTGTTCACCGCCGATCTCGAGCGCCATTGGGCGTCGTTCAAGGCCTATGACGTGCCGCAGGCCGTCTTGGGCCCGGCGATCTGATGTCTTTGCCGGGGCCCATGGCATTCGCCTTGCATCCCGTCCCGGACGGAACCAAACTGCCCGGACAATAACAGGGGAACGGCTCATGAAGATCGCATACAGAATCGGTTTGGCCACGGCGCTCCTGGCTTCGACGGCGTTGCCGGCGCTGGCGCAGACCCGCGCCGAAACGCTGCGCCATGTCACCGGCGCCGCCATCAACACGCTCGACCCGAACATGCCTGGCTCGACCCGCGAGGCCTTCGGGCTCAGCCTCCTGACCTATGACCGCCTGCTCTCCTTCGGCCGCAAGCAGCTCGACGGCAAATGGGTGTTCGACCTCGATAATTTCCGCGGCGAGATCGCAGAATCCTATGAAGTCAGCCCCGACGGGCTGAAGATCACCTTCAAGCTGCGCAAGGATGCGAAATTCCATGACGGCAGCCCGGTCACGGCCGAGGACGTCAAATGGTCGCTCGACCGCGCCGTCACCGCCAATTCGCTGGCCAAGGGCCAGTTGCTGACGGGCTCGCTGACATCAGCCGACCAGTTCAAGGTCGTCGACCCCCACACTTTCGAAGTGACGCTGCCCAAGCCCGACAAGCTCGCGCTCGCCAACCTCGCCGTGGTCTATCCCGTGATCTTCAACTCCAAGCTCGCCAAATCCAAGGCGACGCCGGAGGACCCCTGGGCGATGGCCTGGCTGAAGGAGAACACGGCCGGCTCCGGCGCCTATGTCATCGAGAGCTTCAAGCCGGGCGAGACCACGATCCTGCGCAAGAATCCCGATTGGAACCGCGGCTCCGCCGACAAGCCGGCCGGCTTCAAGCGCATCATCACCCAGACCGTGCCGGAGGCCGCGACGCGCGCCAATCTGGTCGAGAAGGGCGACGCCGACATCGTCATCGATCTGCAGGCCACGGACGCGGCCGATCTCGAGAAGAAGGGCAAGCTCAAGGTCGTCTCGACCCCGCAATACAACGCCATCACCTTCGTCTCGTTCAACACGCAGATGCCGCCTTTCGACAAGCCGGAGGTGCGCAAGGCGATCGCCTACGCCCTGCCCTATGACGACATGTTCAAGGCCGCGCTCTTCGGCCGCGGCGCGCCGCTCTATGGCGCGACCTGGGCCGACGGCAAGGCGCCGACCGGCGAGACCTTCCCGATCAAGCAGCCGCTCAAGACCGATCTGGCCGAAGCCAAGAAGCAGCTTGCGGCCGCCGGCATGCCCGACGGCTTCTCGACCACCTTCAGCTTCAATGTCGGCCAGGCCGGCACGGCCGAGCCGATGGCGGCGCTGCTGAAGGAATCGCTGGGCAAGATCGGCATCAAGGTCGACATCCAGAAGCTGCCGGATGCGCAGATGTCGACCCTGATCAACGAAAAGAAGGTGCCGTTCTTCACCGAAGGCATCGTCGCCTGGCTGCCCTCGATGGATTATTTCTATCGCAACTTCTACATCGGCCCGATCCGCTGGAATTATTCCTCGCTGAACGACCCGCAGATCACGGAATGGGCCCAGACCGCCCGTTTCGAGCAGGACAAGGCGAAATACGCCGCGCTCGGCAAGGAGCTCAACACCCGGCATTTCGCGCTGATGCCGCAGATCCCGCTCTGGCAGCCGTCCCAGGACGCGGTGATGCAGCCCAATATCGAGGGCTACACCTACCAGTTCCATCGCCAGATCGATTTTCGCGATCTCAGCCGGAAGTAACGCGCCGAACCACCGCCGTCATTCCGGGGCTTCGCGCAGCGAAGAGCCCGGAACCCATGACCACGAGTCGCTGACACATGAGGAGCCGACGCTGGTGGCCTTTTCGTTTCCCTCGGTCGTCATGGGTTCCGGGCTCGACCCTGCGGGTCGCCCCGGAATGACGGCGCGGTTCCTGCGCAGGAACTGCAACTGATGTCGCAACTCTCCACCATCGCCAGCCGCGCCGGCCGACGCTTCGTCTCGTCGCTGCCGGCGCTGTTCGGCGTGCTGGTCTTCACTTTCCTGCTGATGCGCGTGCTGCCGGGCGACCCGGCCGTGTTCTTCGCCTCGGGTCCGACGGCGGGCAAGGAGGAGATCGAGCAGATTCGCCAGCAGATGGGGCTCGACAAGCCGGTGCCGGAGCAGTTGCTGCGCTATCTCGGCGATATCGGCTCGGGCAATCTCGGCCGCTCGCTCACCACCGGCCAGCCGGTGCTGAACGATCTGCGGTCGCGCCTGCCGGCCTCGCTCGAGCTGACCTTCTCGGCGCTGCTGATCGCGCTCCTGACCGCGATTCCGCTCGGCGTCGCCGCCGCGCTCAAGCCGAATTCGGCCGTCGACCATCTCGTCCGCTTCATCTGCGCGCTCGGCGTCTGCGTGCCGACCTTCGTGTCCGGCCTGCTGCTGATCTACGCCTTCTATTATCTGCTCGGCTGGGCGCCCGATCCGACCGGGCGCTTCGACATCTTCACCTCGCCGCCGCCGCATGTGACCGGCTTCCTGCTGATCGATTTCGCGCTGGCCGGCGATTGGGAGGGCTGGAGCGCGGCGGCAAGCCAGCTCGTGCTTCCCGCCCTGACGATGGCGCTCTTCGTCGTCGCGCCGCTGGCGCGCATCACGCGGGCGGCGATGCTGGCCTCGCTCGGCAGCGATTTCGTCCGCACCGCCCGCTCGCTCGGCCTCTCGCGCCGCAAGATCGTCGTCACCTATGCGCTGCGCAACGCCATCCTGCCGGTTTTGACCATCGCCGGCATCGTCTTCTCCACCATGCTCGGCGCCAATGTGCTGGTCGAGAAGGTGTTCTCCTGGCCGGGCGTCGCCTCTTACGCGCTCGACGCGCTGCTCTCCTCCGATTACGCGCCGGTCCAGGGTTTCGTGCTGCTGATGGCCTCGATCTTCGTCATCGTGAATCTGACGGTGGATGTGCTCTACGGCATTGCCGACCCCAGGGTGTCGGTGGAATGAAACAGCAACGCCCCCGTCATTCCGGGGCTTCGCGCAGCGAAGAGCCCGGAACCCATGCCCACGAGGCACGTCAAGAGGCGCTGATGAGCCCAACTGGATCATCGGCGCGGTCATGGGTTCCGGGCCCGGCCGCTCCGCGGCCGTCCCGGAATGACGGAGGAGCCACGATCGCATGACCTCCGCCACGCTCCGCCACGCCGCCTGGGTCCTGCGCGGCAACCCCGTTACCGCCATCGCGGCCGCCGGCGCCTTCATCCTGTGCGTGCTGGCGATCATCGGCCCCTCCATCGTGCCCTATGATCCCATCGCCTCGGATGTCTCCAACGCGCTGCAGCCGCCCAGCGCCAATTACTGGGCCGGCACCGACCAGCTCGGCCGCGACGTCTTCAGCCGGCTGATCGTCGCGGCCAGGCTTGATCTCGCCATCGCCGCCTCGGCCGTGACGCTGTCTTTCGCGCTCGGCGCCGTCATCGGGGCGCTCTGCGGCTATACGGGCGGGCGGCTCGACCGCTATGTCGGCCGCTTCGTCGACGTGCTGATGGCCTTTCCGCTCTTCGTCCTGGCCATGGCGATGGTGGCGGCGCTGGGCAACCGGGTCGAGAACATCGTCATCGCCACCGCCATCATCAACCTGCCCTTCTACATCCGCTTTGCCCGCGCCGAGGTGAATGTCCGCCGCAATGCCGGCTGGGTCGAGGCGGCCCGCGCCTGCGGCGACAGCCATGTCTCGGTCGTGCTGCGCTTCCTGCTGCCGAATGTGCTGCCAGCGATGGCGGTGCAGGTCTCGCTCAATCTCGGCTGGGCTATTCTCAACGCGGCGGGGCTTTCCTTCATCGGGCTCGGCGTCAAGCCGCCGACGCCGGAATGGGGCATCATGGTCGCCGAAGGCGCGCGCTTCATCTCGACCGGCAAATGGTGGCTGGTGACCTTCCCCGGGCTGGCGCTGATGCTGACCGTGCTCTGCTTCAACCTGCTGGGCGACGGGCTGCGCGACATACTCGACCCGCGCATGCGGACGTGACGGCGATGCGCGACCTGGCCTCTCCCCTTCTGGCGATCGAGAACCTCAACGTCGCCTTCTCGACGAGGCGCGGCATCGTCGAGGCGGTGCGCGGCGTCTCGCTCGAGGTCGCGCGCGGCGAGACGCTGGGCATCGTCGGCGAATCCGGCTCCGGCAAGTCCGTTACGGCCTTCGCGATCACGCGGCTGCTCGATGCGGCCGGCCGCATCACCGCAGGGACGATCCGCTTTCAGGGCCAGGACATCACGCGGGCCTCCTCGAAGCAGCTGCGCAGCCTGCATGGCGCTGCGATCTCGATGATCTTCCAGAATCCGCGCGGCGCGCTCAATCCGATCCGCAGCGTCGGCGACCAGATCGCCGACGCCATTCTGGCGCATGAGCTGATCTCACGGCCGGAGGCCCGCGCCCGCGCCCTCGACCTGCTGAAGGCCGTGCTGATCCGCGAGCCGGACAAGCGGCTCGACGCCTATCCGCACGAGCTCTCCGGCGGCATGTGCCAGCGCGTGATGATCGCGATGGCGATCGCCTGCGAGCCGGCGCTGCTGATCGCCGACGAGCCGACGACGGGGCTCGACGTCACCACCCAGAAGACGGTGATGGATCTCGTCGCCCGCATCACCGCCGAGCGCGGCATGGCGATGATTCTGATCACCCATGATCTCGGCCTCGCTTCGCGCTATTGCCAGCGCGCCATCGTCATGGAGCAGGGCAAGGTGGTGGAGGAGGCGCCGCCCCGCGATCTCTTCAGCCGCCCGCACCACCCCTATACCAAGCGTCTCGTCGCCGCCTCCCCGACGGCAACCTCGACCATCGCCGATCTCGCCCCGGAGCTGGCGCAAGGCGCCCGAGCCGAGGTGCTTGCAGCCACGCCGAAGCCTGCTCCGGGCACGCCGCTGCTCCTCGAGGCGCAGAACCTGGTCAAGCGCTATGACGGGCTGACCGCGGTCGACGACGTCTCCTTCGCCATACGGGCGGGCGAAAGCCTCGGCCTCGTCGGCGAATCCGGCTCGGGCAAGAGCACGATCTCGCGCATGGTCTGCCGTCTCATCGATTGCAGCGCCGGCGAGATCCTGTTCGACGGCCAGGCCATCGGCACGCTGCCGGCGCGCGACTTCCACCGCTCGGAGCACCGCAAGCACATCCAGATCGTCTTCCAGGATCCGACCGACAGCCTCAACCCGCGCTTCAACGCCTTCGACTGCATCGCCCATCCGCTGCGCCGGCTGCTCGCCATGAAGGATGGGGCGGCGCTGACGGCGCGGGTGCGCGAATGCGCCGCCCGCGCCGGGCTGCCTCACGATCTGCTCGAGCGCTTCCCGCACCAGCTCTCCGGCGGGCAGAAGGCGCGCGTCGGCATCGCCCGCGCCATCGCCTGCCGGCCGCGCCTGCTGATCCTCGACGAGCCGACCGCGGCGCTCGACGTCTCGGTCCAGGCCGTGATCCTGCAACTGCTCGACAGGCTGCGCCGCGAGGATGACCTCGCCTTGCTCTTCGTCAGCCATGACCTCAACGTGGTCAGGATGATGTGCGAACGCACCGTGGTGCTGCAGAACGGCAAGGTGGTCGAGCAGGGCGACAGCCAGGCGCTGTTTTCAGCCCCGAAGACGGATTATGCCCGCACGCTGCTCGACGCCGTGCTGCATCTGGGCGGGCCGTCCGCTGAGGCGCCTGGCGCGCGTTCACCCGCTTTGCCTTGAAATCGCGCCAACTCCAGCGATCATGGCGCGGGCGCTGCGGCCGCGCCGGATCAGAGGACCCCTCATGCGCGCCCTTTTGCTGCTTCCGCTTCTCACTCTCGCCGCCTGCGCCGTCACAACCTCGCGCGTCAGCAAGGTCGTCGTCACCGACAACAAGGCGGTGGTGGCGAGCTGCACAAGGCTCGGCGACGTCGAGGGCGCAACGACTCTGGGCAGCGTTCTGCTGCGCGACAAGTCGCGCGACACGGCGCTGACCCAGCTCAAGGCGGCGGGCGCCGATCTCGGCGCCACCCATGTCCAGTCCAGCGTCGCCGACATCAAGTGGAAGGGACAGGACACCAAGGGCGTCGCCTACAAGTGCTGACGGCCTGCGTCGGGACATGCCGGCCCGGCGACGGGCTCGGTTGACTTCCGCCGGCCCGCCAGCCTTCTTCACCGCCCAAAGCCGTCTGAGAGAGCCTGGCCATGACGCAATACCAAGACATGATCGCAGCCGCAGCAGCGCGCATTGAGGGCCATGCCCGCGTCACCCCGGTGATGCGGCTGGGGACGGGGGCCTTCGGCAGCCATGCCGACATTTCGCTGAAGCTCGAGAGCCTGCAGCATGCCGGCTCCTTCAAGACGCGCGGCGCCTTCAACAATCTTCTGTCGCTGGCCGTGCCGGAAGCCGGCGTCTCCGCCGCCTCCGGCGGCAATCACGGCGCTGCAGTGGCCTTTGCGGCGCGCCAGCGCGGCGTCAAGGCCACGATTTTCGTGCCCGAGATCTCGCCCGCCGCCAAGATCGAGGCGATCCGCCGCTTCGGGGCCGATGTCAGGATCGGCGGGGCGCAATATGACGACGCCCAGGCCGCCTGCGACCGTTTCGTCGCCGAGACCGGCGCGCTCAAGATCCACCCCTTCGCGGCGATCGAGACCATTGCGGGCCAGGGCACGCTCGGCCGGGAGTGGCAGGCGCAGGAGCCCGATCTCGACACCGTGCTGGTCGCGGTCGGCGGCGGCGGGCTGATTTCCGGCATCGCTGCCTGGTTTGCCGGCAGCAAGGTCAAGGTCGTCGGCGTCGAGCCCGAGCGGTCGCGCGCCCTGCAGGCGGCGCTGGACGCCAAGGGGCCGGTGGAGGTGACGGTCGAATCGATCGCGGCCGATTCGCTCGGCGCCCGCAATGTCGGCCCGCTGGTCCATGACATCTGCCGCGATACCGTCGACCATGTCGCGCTGGTGCCCGACGCCGCGATCATCAAGGCGCAGGTTACGCTGTGGCGCGATTTCCGCCTGGCGGTCGAGCCCGGCGGCGCCGCCGCGCTGGGCGCTCTGCTGTGCGGCGCCTATGAGCCGCAGCCCGGCGAGCGGCTGGGGGTCTTGGTCTGCGGGGCCAATGTCGATCTGACCAAGCTTGCGGCCGTGCTGGCCTGACGCCCGTCGTTGCGGCGCGCGAACCGAAACGGGGACGGGACGCTATCGAGCCCCGTTATCCCCCGCCGGCCCTCGCGAACGCCAATCCAACCCCCCAGCCCTCATCCTGAGGAGGCCTGAAGGGCCGTCTCGAAGGATGCTCCACAAGGCTCAGACGCGCTGGAGCGTCCTGAAACGCTGCGGACGCAGCGCTCAGGATGAGGGCCCGCGGAGCGGATGCTTCAAAGCTGAAGCGTGCAAGACTGGACGCCCGACCATGCTGCGGCGCACAGTGGCGTCGCAACCCGCTCGAGACGAGACCATGTCCGCACCCTCAGCCAAGATCGATGCAGCCAAGACTGACGCCGGCCGCTTCTTCGAGGATTTCCGCCTCGGAGAGACCATCACCCATGCGACGCCGCGCACCGTCACCACCGGCGATGTCTCGCTCTACACCGCGCTCTATGGGCCGCGTTTCGCCGTGCAATCCTCCGACGCCTTCGCCCAGGCATTGGGCTATCCGGCTGCGCCGGTCGACGACCTGCTGGTCTTCCACATCGTCTTCGGCAAGACCGTCCCCGACATCTCGCTGAACGCCGTCGCCAATCTCGGCTATGCCGATGGGCGCTTCCTGCGGCCGGTCTTTCCGGGAGACACGCTCGCCACCAGCTCCGACGTGATCGGGCTCAAGCAGACCTCTTCGGGCGACGCGGGCATCGTCTATGTCCGCTCGATCGGCCGCAACCAGCGCCAGGAGATCGTGCTCAGCTATGCCCGCTGGGTGCTGGTGCGCAAACGCCATCCGGGCACGCCCGCCCATGCCGAGCAGACGCCCGACCTGCCCAGCTCCGTCCCCGCCGACGAGCTCGGCCAGGGTTGCCCGCCGCTCGATCTCCAAGGCTTCGATGACAAACTCTCCGGCTCGCCGTTCCGCTGGCACGATTATGCGCCCGGCGAGCGCATCGATCATGTCGACGGCATGACGGTCGAGGAGGCTGAGCACCAGATCGCGACGCGGCTCTACCAGAACACCGCCAAGGTCCATTTCGACGGCCATGGCGCGCGCGACAGCCGCTTCGGCAAGCGGCTGATCTATGGCGGCCATGTCATCAGCCTGGCCCGGGCGCTTTCCTTCAACGGGCTCGGCAACGCTTTCCACATTGCCGGGATCAATGGCGGACGCCATGTCGCGCCGCTCTTCGCCGGCGACACGGTCTTCGCCTGGAGCGAGGTGCTCGCCGCGGCGGAAGTGCCCGGCCGCAGCGATGTCGGCGCGCTGCGGCTGCGGCTGGTCGCGACCAAGAACCGTCCCTGCGGCGATTTCCCACTCAAGCAGGGCGATGGCTATGCCGAAGGCGTCATTCTCGATTTCGACTACTGGGCGCTGATTCCGCGCTGAAGCGGTAGCGAAACGCCAAAATGACAGAAATCGAACTTTGTCACCGGA
>JBKBRD010000062.1:0-7204 GCA_046292405.1 Allobosea sp.
GATGGGTTGAGCCATGTATCGCTATGACGAATTCGACGCGCATTTCGTGCGCGAGCGGGTGGCGCAGTTCAGCGACCAGGTCGCGCGCCGGCTCGATGGCTCGCTGACCGAAGAGGAATTCAAGCCGCTGCGCTTGAAGAACGGCGTCTATCTCCAGCTCCACGCCTATATGCTGCGCATCGCCATTCCCTACGGCACCCTGTCGTCGCGGCAGATGCGCCAGCTTGCCTTGATCGGCGAGACATACGATCGCGGCTATGGTCATTTCACGACGCGTCAGAACCTGCAGTTCAACTGGCCGAAACTGCGCGATGTCCCCGCCATTCTCGGCCTTCTCGCCGATGTCGAGATGCATTGCATCCAGACCTCCGGCAATTGCATCCGCAACGTCACGGCCGATCATTTCGCCGGGCTCGCTCAGGACGAGATCGAGGATCCGCGCCCGGTCTGCGAGCTGATCCGGCAATGGTCGACCGCGCATCCCGAATTCAGCTATCTGCCGCGCAAGTTCAAGATCGCGGTCACCGGGGCCAGGCACGACCGGGCCGTGATCAAGGCGCATGACATCGGCATCCGCATCGTCCAGAGCGCGCAAGGCGAGATCGGTTACGAGATCAGCGTCGGCGGGGGCCTCGGGCGCACGCCGATGATCGGCAAGGTGGTGCGCGACTTTCTGCCCAAGGCCGATCTGCTCGCCTATCTCGAGGCGATCATGCGCGTCTACAATCTCGAAGGCCGGCGCGACAACAAGTACAAGGCGCGGGTCAAGATCCTCGTCCACGAGATCGGCACGGAAGAGTTTCAGCGCCGCGTCGAGGCGGAGTTCGCGACGCTCGACGGGCCGAGCGTCAATGCCGACCCGGCCGAGCTGGCGCGCATCGCCGCCTATTTCGCGCCGCCGCCCTTCGAAGAGCTTCCGGCGCACAGCGCAGCATGCGTCGCCGCCTGCGCGGCGAACCCGGAATTCGCCCGCTGGGCGCAAACCAATCTGACTCCCCACCGCGTCCCCGGCTATGCCGCCGCGACGGTGTCGCTCAAGCCGATCGGCGGAACGCCGGGCGACGCCACCTCGGCGCAGATGCGCCTGATCGCCGATCTCGCGGAGCGTTACGGCTTCGGCGAAATCCGCATCACCCATGCGCAGAATCTCGTCCTGCCGCATCTGCGCCAGGACGATCTCTTCCCCGTCTGGCAGGCGCTGGCGGAGGCCGGGCTCGCCACCGCCAAACACAACCTGATCACCGACATCATTTCCTGCCCGGGCCTGGATTATTGCGCGCTGGCGACAGCGCGTTCGATTCCAGTGGCGCAGGCCATCGCCCGCCGCTTTGCCGATCCGCAGCGGCAGGCCGAGATCGGCGAGCTCAACATCAAGATTTCCGGCTGCATCAACGCTTGCGGCCACCATCATGTCGGCCATATCGGCATTCTCGGCCTCGAAAAGCGCGGGATCGAATCCTACCAGCTGACGCTCGGCGGCGACGCCACCGAAAACGCCGCCATCGGCGAGATCCTGGGGCCCGGCTTGCCGGCCGAGGCGGTGCCCGATGCGATCGAGGCGATCATCGGCGTCTATGAAGCGCAGCGCCGGCAGGACGAGCGCTTCATCGGCACCGTCAAGCGGGTCGGGCTCGCGCCGTTCAAGGCCGCGTTCAGGGAGCTGGTCGATGTTGCTGATTGACCGGCAAGGCGAGCGCGCCGAAACCTGGAGCCGCGTGGACGGCGCCGCCATCGAGGCTCTGCCGCAAGCGCTGGTTCGCGCCGACGCGTTGCAGGAGGCGCTGGCGAAGCTGGCCCCGGGCCAGCAACTCGGCGTCATCATCGCCAATACGCAGTCGGTCGCCGCGTTGCGCCCCGCCCTGCCGCTGCTCTCGCTGATCGTGGTCGCGTTTCCGAGCTTCGGCGATGGGCGCGGCTTCAGTCTCGGGCGGCTGCTGCGCCGGAACGGCTATCGCGGCCGCCTGCGCGGCTGCGGCCCGCTGATCCCCGACCAGTTCCCTTACGCGCTGGCCTGCGGCTTCGACGAGATCGAGCTGCCCGAGAGCAGCGCCGCCCGCCAGACCGCGCAGCAATGGCGCCAGGCCTGCGCATGGCAGACGCCGCATTATCAGCGCGGCTATGATCGCGGCGCCAGCATCCTCGACAGCCGCCGCCGGTCGCGCGCGGCCGGCGCGCCGACATGAGCGCAGGCGGCGACGATCTGGAGGCGCAGGCGATGCGCAGCGCCCCCCGCTGGGGCGACGACACCGCGATGGGCGACATCGCGGCGTCGCTGGCCCCGAGCCGCCATGAGCGCTGGCTCGACCTCGGCTTCGCGCTGCTCGTCACGATCCTGCTGGCGGGCTGGGCGCTTCTGCCCGCGCCCGGATCGACGCCCCACCCCGCGCCCATTCAGGCGAGCCGGCCATCACCGGGAGACGCCCCGAACCGATCGCCCGGTGCGCCCTGACGACGCCAGGGTCGAACAAGCAGCAGCAGAGCGACGCCTGCCATTGCGAAACCAATCATCATCAATGCAGCCATAGGCTTGGCGCTAGCTGTTCCAAATAAGCCAACCAACGGTGCAGCGGCTGCCCCAAACAGGCATTGGCCTGCGCCAAGCAAGGCTGAACCGCCACCCGGCGCATGCGGCGTTTCGGCTTGGCCCGCAGCCATCGAAGCGGGAAAAAGCAGTCCGAGCGCCAGCATCGCAACGAACAAGGCGGCAAGCGTGGGTATCAACAGTCCTGCGAACAGCCATTGCACTGTGGATGAAACAATTCCCAGCACCACGCCGACGATCAGGAAATTGTGTAGGTGAGTGTGCTTCGACAACGCCCCGAACAACGCGCCGCCGGCCAGCATGCCCAAGGCGTTCAGGCCGAACAGCAAACTCGTAGCCCACTCTGACAAACCAAAGATGCCCTGCAGCACGAAGGACGCCGCTGCAAGATAGGCGAACAGGGCTACGGTCGAGCAGGCGAAGACAAATACGTAGCCGACGAAGGCCCGTTGCCTGAGCAGCGCCGCCATCGTGCGGAAGACGTGCGCAAGACTTCCCCCGTGTCGGCGTTCGCGCGGCAAGGATTCCGGAACCCATGCCTGGGTCGCCAAGGCCAGAACCACGCTCGACGCCGTCAAAACGGCGAAGATCAAGCGCCACGACCCGACACTCAGCAGCAGACCGCCGAGCACCGGGGCCAGGATGGGGCCGACCGCAAAAATCATCGTCAAGACGGAAAAGCGCTTGGCGGCATCTGCGCCGCGATACCAATCACCGATGACCGCACGCGCGAGCACCATGCCTACGGCTCCCGCCAGCCCTTGCAAGAAGCGTAGGACGGCCAGAACACTGGCATCGGCTGCCATGACACAGGCGCCAGAGAACAAAGCGAACAGCCAAGCCCCGGCGATCAACAGCTTCCGCCGTCCGGTTCGATCGCTGATCGGTCCCAACAGAAGCTGCCCGAGCACCAGGCCCAGCATGTAGGCGGCAATGCTCGCCTGGATGGCAGAACTGCTTGCCGAAAACTCATTCGACATGGCCGGGAAGGCCGGGATGTACATGTCGGTCGCCAAAGGCGTGAGCCCCGTCAGCGCGGCCAAGATCACGATGGCTGCTCCGGCACGGGCCGGGGGCTCGCGATCACGGGTAGGACTTGATGCCATGTCAGGCCTCGCCTTCCTAATATGTTTCTAGATAGTTCAACGCTAAACCATTGTCGATGCATTCATGATCGGATACTGTGCGGCTGTCAAGCGAGAATGGGCGGATATTTCCGCAACGGAACCTGCTGATTAAAACCTCGATGAACTAAGTACTTGATGATGTTGGAGTCGAAATGATCGATGTGACCCCCACGGACGAGATTGTGGAGGCCTGGCGCAAAGCCCGTCCAGACTTGGATATCCACGCTATGGCGGTGTTTGCACGGCTGGAGCGTGTCCGTATGCTCCATGATCTGGATTTGAGCATGCTGCGTGACGCAGCGCCGCTCAGCGCGCCTGAACTGGATGTTATGGTGATCCTGCGGCACATGGAGGAACCCGTGATCGCGCGGCGCATCGCCAGCCTGCGGGGCTGCTCGCGTGGAGCGATGAGCAACATCCTCAACAAGCTGGATGAAAGGGGCTATGTGACTCGGACCGAGAATCCTGCGGACCGCAGGGCTGCGCTGGTGCGTCTGTCGAAAGAAGGCGCCGAAGCGGTAGATCAGCTCTATCCCAGGCAACTCGCGATCGAGGCTGCCCAACTCGCTCCGCTCTCGGAGGATGAGCGCAAGAAGATCATCGAAGCCCTGGATTTGCTCACCAAGGCGCTGGAATTGAGGGCTCCCCGCGCCTAGGTTCTTCGCTGCCCAAACAACGACCTCGCAGCCACCCGACGCCCCGTGACATCCCGAATGTCGCGGTGATCTGCCGCCTTAGCTCGGTTCGATCACCGCTCGCCACGGGCGGGTTCTCCGGGTCGGTTTCGGCCGCAATATCCTTTGGCGGCTGCGCTCGCTTCCAATGACGCGGCGGCCCCATGCGCTTGATCCACGGCTCGGCCTCTCGGATCCCGATTTCCGTCCGCTGATTAAGCGCGGCTGGAGTGGCGGAAGGGGTGGGATTCGAACCCACGGTGGGCTTGCACCCACGGCGGTTTTCAAGACCGCTGCCTTAAACCACTCGGCCACCCTTCCCAAGCGCCGCGAACCGCTCGGCTCGCTCTCGGCGCAGCCGTGAAGTCATTGCCGGGACGGCGCGCATTTGGCAAGCCTCCCCTGCCATGAAGGCGCACCGCTCGCCTACGCCTGCGCTCATCCGGCGGAGTCGCTCCACCCTCCAGGCGATCGCGCGCGTGCTCGGACCTGGCCGCGTCTCTTTGACAGCGCCCCGGACGCGAGCCAAAAACCTCATGCCCGGGCCGGCCGTCGACGCGACCAGCGGCGCCCGGGCGCGCGCCGTCCTCGCCGCGCGCGTGCGGGCGCGTCCTGCGGTCGCATGGCAAGGCTCTTGGTGGCGCCCCTCGCGCTCCCGCTTTACGCTCTGAGGATGCGGGTGACTCGGGCGCCCCTGATGGGAACCCAGTGATGAGCCTGCGCGCGCCGTTGACCGAACGCTTCTTTCGCTATCTCGCCGTGGAGAGCCAGAGCGACGCCAAAGCCGCCACGTTGCCCAGCACCCCGGGGCAACAGCGGCTCGCCGCCTTGCTGGCCGACGAGTTGCGGGCGATGGGGTTGAGCGAGGTCGTGCTCGACGCGCACGCAACCGTCACCGCGGTCAAGCCCGGCACTTGTCCCGATGCGCCGAAGATCGGCTTCATCGCCCATCTCGACACGGTCGATGTCGGGCTCTCGCCGACCATCCGCCCGCAGATCCTGCGTTTCACCGGCGAGGATATCTGCCTCAACCCGGAGAACGACATCTGGCTGCGCGTCGCCGAGCATCCGGAGATTGCGCCCTGGGCCGGGCATGACATCATCTTCAGCGACGGCGCCAGCGTGCTCGGCGCCGACAACAAGGCCGCGATCGCGGTCATCATGACATTGCTCGACCGGCTGGGCCCACAGGATCGCCATGGCGATATCCATGTCGCCTTCGTGCCCGATGAGGAGATCGGGCTGCGCGGCGCCAAGGCGCTCGACCTCGCCCGTTTCGCCTGCGATTTCGCCTATACCATCGATTGCTGCGAACTCGGCGAGGTGGTGATCGAAAACTTCAACGCCGCATCGGCCGAGCTGGTCTTCACCGGCGTCAGCGCCCACCCGATGTCGGCCAAGGGCGTGATGGTCAATCCGCTGCTGATGGCCTTCGACTATATCGCGCAGTTCGACCGGGCCGAGACGCCGGAGCGGACCGAGGGGCGCGAAGGCTATGTCTGGTTCAGCGAGGCCGTCGCCGGGCCATCCGAGGCGCGGCTGCGGGTGATGATCCGCGACTTCGACAGGGAGAGCTTCGGCGCCCGCAAGCAGCGCCTGCAGGAGGTGGCGCAACTCATTGCCGCGCGCTATCCGACGGCGCGTGTGGCCTGCACGATGTCCGATACTTACGGCAATATTCACGACAGCCTCGGCGCGGATCGCCGCAGCGTCGATCTGCTGTTTGGCGCGTTGGCGGCGCTGCAGATCCAGCCCCGGCAGATCCCGATGCGCGGCGGCACGGATGGCGCCGCCCTGTCGGCGCGGGGCCTGCCGACGCCGAATTTCTTCACCGGCGCCTATAACTTCCACTCCCGCTTCGAATTCCTGCCTGTGGCGGCTTTCGAAAAATCCTTCGAAGTGGCGCGCATGATCTGCCTGCTCGCCGCCCAGCCTCACGCGGCCGCCGCCGCGTAAGCCCATCAGGCCCCGACGAGATCGGCTGGAATGCTCTGCAGATCGCGGACGCCGGTAAGCGCCATGGCGACCGCCAGCTCCTCGACCAGCAGCTTGATGCAATGGGCGACGCCGAGCGGCCCGGCCGCCGCCAGCGCCTGGGCATAGGGCCGGCCGACCAGCACCGCGCGCGCTCCCAGCGCCATCGCCTTGAGCACATCCGTGCCGCGTCTCACGCCGCCATCGAGGAGGAGAGGAACCGCCCCGCCCACCGCCTCGGCGATGCGCGGCAGCGCGACGATGGCCGGCGGCAGGGTGTCGAGCGTGCGACCGCCATGGTTGGAGACGATGATGGCCTGTGCGCCCAGCGCGACCGCCTCCCGCGCGTCGTCAGGATGCAGAATGCCTTTGAGAATGAGAGGCAACTGCGTTTGGCTGGCGAGCCATGAGACGTCGCGCCACAGCGGCGCATGCGCCATCGCGACGTCGAAAACCGGGTGACCCTGCGCGGGAGGCGGCGCAACGAGCCCGAGCAGGTTGGCGGCTTCAATGCCCGGCGGCAGGGCGAAGCCGGCGCGCTGCTCCTGGTTGCGGACGCCGCTGACCGGCGCATCGACGGTCAGCACCAGCCCGCTGAAGCCCGCCGCCTCGGCGCGCCGGACCAGTCGCAGCGTGACGGCGCGATCGGGCTGGAGATAAAGCTGGAACCATTGCGGCGCGCCATGCGCCTGTGCGGCGATGGCCTCCATCGGAATGCTGGACAGGGTCGAGGCCACCATCAGCGCCTCCATGGCTGAAGCCGCCATCGCGCTGGCCGCCTCCCCGTCCGGATGGAACAGCCGCTGATAGGCGAGCGGCGCCAGCAGCACCGGATGGGGCAGGTCATGGCCCAGCAGGCGCACGCGCGTCGAGGCGCCGGCGCAGCC
>JBKBRD010000062.1:7226-12290 GCA_046292405.1 Allobosea sp.
TGCAGCGCGTCGAAAGCCCTGCGGTTGGCGGCCTGCGTCAGGCCATCGGCGGCGGCGCCCGCCAGATAGGCCCAGCTCTTGTCGTCCAGCCGTTCACGCGCAAAGCGCTCGTAATCGCTGAGGGAGGCGATCTCGCGCGGAATGCGCTCCAGAGGCTGCGCCAGCTCGGTCATTTCAGGCGATAGTTGATCGGCACGACGAGCTCGACCTGCTCGCCACGGACCTGCGTCGGCAGGGGCGGCAGCGGTTGCGCGCGCACCAGCATGGCCAGGGCCTCGGCGTCCAGGAGCGGCGCGCCCGATGGTTTCGACAGGCTGGCGCTGCGGATCCTGCCGGTTCGATCCATCACGAAGCGCAGCAGCACGTCGCCTTCGAGCCGCTTTTGCCGCGCTTCGATCGGATAGCGCTTGTGCCGGCCGAGATGGGCCATCACCGCCTTCTGCCATCCCGGCGGCAGCGGCTGCGCCTCGCTGACGCTGCCCTCGGCCGGAGCGGCGGCCTGCTCGTCCGTCGCCAGCGCCATCGGCGCAGCCGCAACCGAGGCCGCCGCAGCCTGGCTCGGCGCCGCTTCCGTCTCGCGCGCATCCATCGCCTCGGTCGGCTGACCGTCGGCGGCGTCCTCCTGCTGCTTTTGCGTCTGCTGCTGCGAGAGTTGCAGGTCGGGCGGGGCCTCGACCGGCGCCGCCTCGGCGCTCGGCAGGTCGGTCTCCTGCTTCGCCGAGAGCTTTTCCGTGACCTCCGGCGCGGCGGCGGCGGCCTGCGCCTCATCGGCCGGGACCGTCTCCGCCTGTTCGGATTCGGGCGCGACCGGCATGGCGTCGAATGCGATCACCATCGGCGCGCCGGCATCCTCCATCGATCGATCGGGCGCGTCGGCCTGCACGAGCGCGAGGGCGACGCCGCCGAGATGGATCCCGGCGATGAGGACGGCCGCCGCCACCAGCCGCATGCCGTGCGACCTGGCGCTTTCATGGACGATGTCGCCCGCACCGATCATGGCTGGGCCTCGGCGGGCGTCGCAGCCCTGCCGTCTGCGCCTTCGAGCCCGACCAGCGCGATCTTGAGATAGCCGGCGGCGCGCAACGCATTCATCAGCCGAACGACCTCGCCATAGGCGACGGATTGGTCCGCGCGGACAAAGATGCGCTGCTCGCGGTCAAGCCGCGTCAGCATGTCGAGGGCCGAGGCCAGCCCCTCCGTCGCGACCGTCTGCTCGCCGACCAGAATGGACAGATCGGATTTGAGCGTCAGGAAGACCGGCTTGTCCGGGCGCGGCTGCGGCTTTGCTGTCGAGACCGGCAGATCCACCGGGGCGTCGACCGTCGACAGCGGCGCCGCGACCATGAAGATGATCAGCAGCACCAGGATGACGTCGATGAAGGGCGTGACGTTGATCTCGCTGTTCTCGGCGAGATCGTCGGCGCCCAAGCCGCCGGACTGGTTGATTCCGCCCGCCATCGGCTCACTCCGCCGCCCGCGCCAGGGCCGCTCCGTCGCGGTCGAGATCGCGCGAGACCAGCCGCGCCACGGCGGCCGCGGCATCGCCGACCTCGCCGCGATAGGCGCCGATGCCCCGGCTGAAGATATTGTAGACGATCACCGCGGGGATGGCGGCGACGAGCCCGATCGCGGTCGCCAGCAGCGCCTCGGCGATGCCCGGCGCCACCACGGCGAGGTTCGTGGTCTGCGCCTTCGATATCCCGATGAAGCTGTTCATGATGCCCCAGACCGTGCCGAACAGGCCGATGAAGGGCGCGGTCGAGCCGATCGTCGCCAGCCAGCCGGTGCCGCGGGCAATGTCGCGGCTGGCGGCCAGCTCCAGCCGGTTCAACCGCGAGACGACGCGCTCCTTGACCCCCTCCTTGTCGTGAGGCGCGCCGGTCGCGCGCAGCTCGGCCAGCGCCGCATCGACCAGCATCCGGCCCAGGCGATGCGCCTTGCCCAGGGCCGGCGACGCTTCGGCGAGCGAGGTTTTGGCGCAGAGGACGGCCGTCGCCTGCCGCATCCGGGTCCTGGCCGCGCGCAGCTCGAGAGTCTTGGCGAGAAAGATTGTCCAGGTCACCACGGAGGCGAGCGCCAGCCCGATCATCACCGCCTTCACCACGATGTCGGCTGCCATGAACATGCCCCAGGGCGAAAGCTCATGGGGCACGGGCCCCTGCTGCGCCAGCGCAGGCTCCGGCCCCAGCGCCAGTGTGGCGAGGCAGCCCAGAATGGCGGGGCGGAACTGTCTGTTTGGATACATGACGGCTAGGTCTCGGCCCAATGGCGGATGAGGTTGTGGTAGACGCCGGTCAGCCGGACGCTCTGCGGGTCGTCGAATCCCCGCTCGGCCTGCAGTTCCTGAATCGTGCGGTCGAGATCGAACAGCATGGTGCGCGCGCCCTCGTCCCGGATCATGCTCTGGATCCAGAAGAACGAGGCGCGGCGCCGACCGCTCGTCACCGGCGTGACGCAATGCAGGCTGGTCGCCGGGTACAAGACGAGATGCCCGGCCGGCAGCTTCACGGCGTTGGAGCCGTAGAGCGTCTCGATCATCAGCTCGCCGCCCTCATACTCGTCCGGTTCGGCCAGGAAGAGCGTGGCGGAGAGATCGGTCCGGATCCGCACCGGCGAGCCGGGAACGGCGCGGATGGCGTTGTCGACATGGACGCCGAAGGTCTGGCCGCCGGAGTAGCTGTTGAACATCGGCGGCAGGATGCGCAGCGGCAGCGCCGCCGACAGGAACAGCGGATTGCGTGACAGCGCATCGAGCACGAGATCGCCGAGTTCGCTCGCCGCTTCCGAGCCGACCGGCAGCTGGCTGTTCAGCTTGACCTGCGCCGATTGCGCGCCGGCCGTTTCGCGCCCGTCCTGCCAGGCGGCCTGGTCCATCACATGGCGGCAGCGGGCGACTTCGTCGGGAGTGAGCAGATCGGGAACGCAAAGCAACATGCGCGCATCCTTTCCTTGCGCCGGGGCGCGCTTCAGCCCCCCCCGGCGCGGTGCGGTCAATATTTGAAGGCGAGCGAGAACTGCGCCGAGCGGCCCGGCGCGAGATAGACGTAAGGCGAGCCGCTCCGGTAAAACGCATCGTAGAGAACCTCGTTGGTGAGGTTCAGCACCTGAAGCTTGGCCGAGATCGTCGGCGTGAACTTGTATTCGGCCAGCGCATCGAAGCGCCATCCGGCCGGCAGGACATTGCTGTTGGCTGCCAGCGTCCCGCCATACTGCTTGCCGGTATAGGTTGCCTGCACGCCCAGCGCGAGCCTGTCCGTCACATCGTATTTGGCGAGGATGTTGAACGATTCATGCGCGACATTGGCCAGCTTGCGGCCGATATTTGCCGCATTGACCGATTTCGTCACTTCCGATGTCATGAACACGGCGCCGCCGAACAGGCTCAGCCGGTCCAAAACCTTTCCGCCGACGCTGAATTCGACGCCCTCGACCTTGTATTCGCCGCCGCCGACGATGCCGGCGCCGAAGGTTTCGCGGGCGTTGCTCTTCTCCGTGCGAAACAGCGCGGCTGTCATCAGCAGCCGGCGCTCGAACGCCTCCCATTTCGCCCCGACCTCGTAGGATTTGTTCTTTTCCGGACCGATGGTCGCATTCGCGGCGGTGAGCCCGCCATAATCATTGCCGCCGCCGTCGAGCTCGGCGCCTGACGGGTTCGACGACGTGCCGTAGGCCGCATAGAGCGCCAGCTCCGGCAGCAGCTTATAGGTCGCCCCGAGATTGTAGTTCACCAGCGTGTCGTCGCGCGTCAGCGTGGTCACGACGCCATTCGCGGCGGTGGAGGTCGCGCTCGTGTCGTAATGCTCGACGCGGACGCCGCCGCTGAGGAAGAACCGGTCCTGAATGTTGATGGTGTCCAGCGCATAGGCGCTCGCTGTGTCGACCGTCACCTGCGTCGGCCGGCCGGTGCGGATGAATTGCCCGGTCCAGGGAATGTCGACGCCGCGCGGGTTCCACAGGTTCAGCGACGAACCGGGAATGCTGCTGGCCCCAAAAGCCTCGGTGGCCAGGGCGAGATAGCTGTCGCGCGACAAATCCTCGCGGCTGAACTCGGCGCCGGTGATGAGCGTGTGTTTCCAGCCCAGTGTCTCGAATGTGAAGGTGGCGCTGGTCTGGTTGGCGTAGGTCTCGACCTCCTGATAGCGGCTCTTGGCCGTTGAGGGCACGGTCCAGAGCAGAGGATTGGCGGCGGTTCGCACCGGCGTGCCGGGCGCGCCTGCGACGTAATCCAGCACCGAGAACCCGTAGCGCGCGGTATTAGCGAGGGTCAGCCAGGGCGCGACCTCCCATTCGACCTTGGCGGAGGCGATATCCTGTTTCGCCTTCTGGAAATCGCGGTTCGGCAGCCCGTAGAAGTTCGAGCGGCGCAGGCCGTTCTCGGTGAAGGGGCGCAGATTGCGCGTGTCGAAGGGCACGCCCCAATCGGGCAACTGGTCGATATCCGTGTGCGAATAGCTCAGCGTGACCTTGAAGGTCTCGAGCGGCCGGTAGGTCACGGCGAACGCCCCGCCCCAGCGATTGTCGAAGACCTCGTCGCGCCCGGCGACATCGGCCAGCTGCCCCATGCCGTTGATCCGGATGGCGAGATCGGGATTGACGACGTAGTTCGTGTCCAGCGTCGCGCGCCGCGTCGCATCGGTGCCGAGCTGCACGCCGGCGTTCATGAAGTTGACGAAGGACGGGGCCTTGGTGACGACATTGATGGCGCCGCCCGAGGAGCCGCGGCCGCCGACTGTGCCCGAGGGACCCTTCAGGATCTCGACCTGCTCGGTATTGAAGGTCTCGCGGATGCTGACGCCGGCGTCGCGCACGCCGTCGACATAGATGTCGTTGCGGGCGTCGAAGCCGCGAATCGAGACGCGGTCGCCATAGGCGTTGCCGCCCTCGCCCGTGCCCAGCGTCAGGCCCGGCGTGGTCCGCACCAGCTCGCGGAACGAGGTCGCGCCCTTGTCGGCGATGACCTCCTTGGGGATCGTGGTCACGGTCCGCGGCGTGTTCAGCAGCGGTTCCGTCAGCTTGCCGGAGGCCGAACGGTCGACCTTGTAGGGCGCGGCCGCATCGGCATAG
>JBKBRD010000063.1:0-12093 GCA_046292405.1 Allobosea sp.
GGCGTGGCGACGCGCTTCGGCGCGTCGCTGGTTTTGGGTGCGGTGAGAGGGCGTCACGATGCCGACGTTGACGTTGAGGGTTTCGGAGGAGTTGGCGCTTCAGTTCGCGGCCTTAGCGGCGACTGAGGGCGGCAAGTCGGCGTTGATCCGGAGGCTGCTTGAGAGCGCAGTCGGTGCGCCGGAATCGAAGCGAGCGCCGGTCGCGGTCGGTACGCCGCAGAAGGTGACCGTGCGCTTCCGCGAGAGCGAGCTGCGTCAGGTTGGTGAGATGGCTACTGTGCGCGGGATGACGCGGACGCAGTGGATCACGTCGCTGGTTCGGTCGCGTCTTGGCGCGCCAGCGCAGCAGTCGGAGGGCGAGCGGGAGGCACTGCGGACGATTGCTCGGGAGCTCAGTCGGATCGGAGGCAACATCAATCAGATCGCTCGTGCAGCCAACCGTAGCGAGCTCGATCCAGGGGCCGACAGTTGGAAGGTGCTGAGCGAGGCCCAAGGCGCGCTTCAGGCGCTACAGGGCGAATTGAAAGAGGTTCTGGATCGAACCAGCACCTATTGGGAAGGCCGATGATGAGCGGGAAGCATGCCAAAGAGCTTCTCGATGATCTTCCGCCGATCTCCTACGTCTGGCGGACGCCGGTACGCCGGCCGCGTGTGTCCGAGGCCGACATTCCAGACCCAGTCGCGCCTCAGCGGGTCACGCCGGCGATGCGGGCGCGGCTTGAACGAATCGTGGGCCGGGCACCGGAGGTGATGGTGAAGATCACCGGACGGACCAAGGACGCCGGACATCTTAAATCTCATCTCGAATACATCATGCGCAATGGCGAACTGACGGCGGAGACCGAGCAGGGTTCGTTGATGCAGGGCCGAGAGGGTCTCAGGGATCTCCAGCTACGCTGGACGGACGACGCGGTGCTGGACGACAAGCGCCGCCGCGATGGCAGCGTGTCGGTCAACGTCATCCTGTCGATGCCGCCGGGCACCGATCCGATCGCGGTGAAAGACGCCGTGCGGGCGTTTGCTATCGGGACGTTCGAAGCGAACCACGACTATGTCTTCGTGCAGCACCTCGATGATAAGCACCCGCATGTGCATCTGACGGTGCGCTCGCAGGGCTACAACGGAAAGCGCCTGAACCCCCGAAAGGCCGATCTGGCGACCTGGCGCGAGCGGTTTGCCGGCGAGCTACGGCTACGCGGCGTCGCGGCCGAGGCCACGCCGCGGCGGACGCGGGGGAAGGTGCGCAAGCACGACAAGGGGACGGTGGTGGCGCTGCGTCGGCGCGGTGTGGTCCCGGACACCGACAAGGGGGCTCGGGACGATGTCGTTCGAGCGGCGAAGGGTGGCGGCTCGGGTTCGCGGCCTTGGGAGGCTAAGGCTCGAGAACGGCAGGCCAAGATCCGGGCACAATACCTGGCTCATGCCAAGGATTTGGAAAAGACCGGGAAGGGTAGTGATCGTGCGCTTGCGATCAAGGTGCGGGAATTTGTGGCGAAGATGCCCGATCCGGAAACGCGCCGTGAGCATCTGCTCCGGGAATTGGCAGCCGCTGCGCAACGCAAACGCACCGACCCGGCACGAGGCGAAGGTAAGCGCGAACCGGGGAAACCTCGTGGCGAGCGGTAGGTGTGGATTAAATCATCGTTCGAGGCTGCGCGCGCGATCTTCTTGGCAAGATGCGCGCTTGAGTTGCTGTGTGAAAGGGAAGTGTGAACTTCATAGGTCGTTGATCATAGCGTGGCGACACCTAAAATCTAGAGAATTCAGCACCCATTTCAGGCGACGAGGGCTTCATCGCCACGAGAAGTTGGCCGCCCGCGCGGTTCCTCATCGAGCCGGCACAGTTTTGGACTGGCCGCTCTACAAGTGGCTTCGTCGTCCGGCTAGGCTCCAGTCGAGAAGCCCGGATAGACGTAGGCCCGACGGATCACCTCGCAGTCGGCTTCGCTGACCCCGCAGATGCGGGCGGTCGCGTACCATTCGCGGGCCACGACTTCGGTCATCTCATCGACGAGCGCTTTCGCCTCATCGGGAGCGAGCAGAAACCGGCGGCATTCGCTCAGCAGGTTCGCCGCGTTGGCGAAGCGGCCTTGGGCACCACAGGCCATGGCAAGGTCGCGCCGTTCTTCGCCGATCGAAGGCGTCGGCGTGAGGTCGTAGGCCGGCGAAAGGCGCCAGCCGGAGCCTGGTGCAATAGCCGCGTGGTTGCGCGGGTGATCGTCGATGTTGGAGACGAGGGCGTTGAACACCATCCTGCGGAACAGCTCGCGCGCGTCGTCGGCAGGGCGCTCGCTGATCCGGCGCAGGGTCTCGACCAGCAGCACATAGGACCAGCGCGCCCGCCCCTCGGGCGTCTCGTCGGTCTCCAGCAGGGTCAGTGCGCTGACCATCCGGGCGCGGGCGTAGCCGTCATTGACGCGCGTACGGTCGAACCGCTTGACCAGCAGCACGTCGCGACCGCCGATGCTGGCAATCTGCGACTCGGCTGTTTGCAGGCCGCATTGGCGGGCAAGCCTAATCGTGGCGTGCTCGACCCGCGCCATGTTCCAGCGGTCGTCCGTGCGGTTGAACTTGGCCAGCCAGAGCACATCCTCGCTCTCGACCACCACCTTGGGCCGGGCGCCGCCCATAGAGGTGCCGAGCAGCAGCAGCTCCTCGACCTGCGCGGCGTCTCGAGGCGGTGCGTCCGCGAGCAGCGCGTCGGCGAGCGACTGCAGCTTTTCCAGATCCCAGGTCTTGTTGAAGTCTCGCGCTGGCGCGGGTGGCTCGACGCCGAGGCCAAAACCCAGGGCACCGGCGCGATCATCCGGCGAGTGCAGCAGGTAGTCGAGCTCGCCCATCTGCCCAAGGCCGGCGTGCTTTTCGATCACCCAGCGGCCCCAGTAGTCCGGCCCGGCGTCCCGGAGCGCGCCGAAGACACCATTCAGGCGGACCGTGTCATAGCTGGCGCGACCAAGGCGCAACTCGACCGGATCGATCTCGACGGCATCGGCACGCTCCCGATAGCGCCGGCCGTAGACAAACAGACCCGTGGTGACACCATTCCGGTTGGCCCTAAGCTCGAAGCGCCCGGCGGTGACCGCCACCGTGGCGCCCGGGAGCGTGATGTAGACATAGGCTTCCGGCATGGGCGCCCTCAGAAGTCGTCATCGAGGGGCTGGGGCGTGCTGGCGTTGCGGCGCTCGCGCAGGCTCGCCAAGCGCAGGCCTTCGTCGTCCGTGGCGGGATCGGCGAGCGACCCCAGGCGCTCGACCAGGCCGTAGGACCACAGCAGGGCGGTATAGATGGCGATGCTGGTGGACGGCTTGCCGTGCTCGGCCTCGCCGACCACCTCTCGGCTAGAGCCGATGCGTTTGGCGACATCGGCAAGGGTGATATTCCGGCGCAGGCGCGCCGTGCGCAGGTTCGCGCCCAGGCGCTTCAAGGCCGTCTCCACCTCATAGGGCGGGGTGCTTAACAGGTGACCGCGACCCATTAGGAGTTCCTCCACGGTCCATTATATGTCGGCTATAGCCGACAAAATCAAGTTATATGTCGATTTTAACCGACAATTTTGATGCCTAGTCCCAATTTCTATGCGGTTGGCGTAGCGTCTAGAACCGACATCGGCGGTTGGGAGGAACATATCCTGGGCCGAATTTCCCACGCTTGGAGGCTGCCCAACTGCGAAAATGCCTTCTTCCCCAGTTCACGTGTCTACCATGAGGGGCCGCGTTCCTTCGACGCTCCGATGATGCCTTGCTTTTCCACCATCTATCCCGCTCGTGGCGTTGACGCCAAACGATGAAGGGATGGCGATCCGGAGTATAAACTTCCGCTGAATCTCGACTAGCGCATGGGAGACGCCTCCGTGCTGGCCGGCCTGATCACCGGCGAAGCACACGTCCTCGTGTTCTGACACGCACAGGCCCTCCGGAATGAAAGACGTCTCTCGCGCGTTGACCTCCATATGACGTCGCAATGGAGGAATGATGCGAACGCTCCAACTGGCCGTGTTCGGCCTATTCACGATTGGTTCAGCGGCCCACGCGACCGAAACGCCAAGACCATCCACGATCAACGCCGCAGGCATCGCCGCCACCGACATGAAAGCCTTCAGCGAGGCAATGGATCGGTCGATGGCGCGCATGCATGAGGGCATGGCCGCCGCCAAACCGACCGGCGACCCCGACCGCGACTTTGCGACGATGATGATCCCACATCACCAGGGCGCGGTCGAGATGGCTGAGATCCAACTGCGCTTCGGCCGCGAGGAGCGCCTGCGCCGTCTCGCCCAGGGAATCATCGTCGAACAGCGGCAGGAAATCGCCGTGATGCAGGCGATCCTGGACGAAAAACCCGCCACTCCGGCCAATGCCGCAGGCGCCTCGGCATCCGCGCACGGCCATCACGACCACAAGGAGATGAAACGATGATCACGCGCCTCGCAGCCCTGCTGCTGCTCTCGACAGCTATTCCTGCCTTCGCCGGCCAGGCGCCCGGTCGCGCCGACGTGCCCGATATCGCGATCAGCAAAAGCGACCGCTTTTACACCTCCGACCAGTTCTCCAACACGGTCTCTGTGATCGACCCGTCGCAGAACAAGCTTTTGGGCGTGATCAAGCTCGGCGAGCCGACGCCGGCGAACCTCAGCCCGCTCTATCGTGGCCAGGTGCTGGTTCACGGCATGGGCTTCTCGCCTGACCACAAGACGCTCGCGGTGATCTCGATCGGCTCCAATTCCGTGAGCTTCATTGATACCGAGACCAATGCCGTGAAGCACACGGCCTATGTCGGCCGTTCGCCGCACGAAGCCTTCTTCCGGCCAGACGGCAAGGAAGTCTGGGTCAGCATTCGCGGCGAGGACTACATCCAGGTGCTCGACGGTGAGAATTTTGCGCCGACGACACGGATCAAGGTGCCCAACGGCCCGGGCATGACGATCTTCTCGCCCGATGGCCGCTATGGCTATGTCTGCTCCAGCTTCAGCCCCGAGACGGTCGTGATCGACACAGGGACCAAGAAGATCGTCGGCAGCATGAAGCAGGACAGCCCGTTCTGCCCCGATATCGCAGCCACGCCTGACGGTGCACAGGTCTGGCTGACGCTGAAGGACATCGGCAAGACGATGGTGTTCAACGCCAAGCCGCCGTTCCAGTCGCTCAAGGTGCTCGATACCGGCCCGATCACGAACCACGTCAACATCGTCCGCAACGGCAAGGAGCAGTTCGCCTATGTCACGGTCGGCGGGCTGAACCTGATCAAGGTCTTCCGCACCGACGGTTTCGAGCAGGTCGCCAGCATCCCTGTTGGCGCCTTGCCCCATGGCCTATGGCCGTCAGGCGACGGGACACGCGTCTACGTTGGGCTGGAGAATGCCGATGCGGCAGCCGTGATCGACACCGCCAGCAACAAAGTCATCGAGACGATCCCGCTCGGACAAGCGCCCCAAGGCGTCGCCTATGTTCCCAACGCGGTGACCAAGGGCGACGGCATGGCCAATCTCCAGCCGCTCTCGGCCGCCGCGGGGTCTACCCAGCTTTCACTCGCAAGCGCGGACGGCAAGGGCGCTACGCAGGTGACGCTGTTCAACCAGGGGCTCGTTCAGATGCTGCAGGCTGCCGTCACCGGCCTTGAGCCGAAGCAGCCCTATGTGCTGGCGCTGGCTGCCAGCGCGACCGGCGATGGCGTCGTACAGCCGCTCGCCGCTTTCATGAGCAACCCCGCCGGCGCGGCGATTGTCAACGCGGTCGGACCGATCCGGCAGGTCGTCAGCGAGGTTGCGGCCATTCAGAGGCGCTACCTCGTCATCGTAGAGGGCATGGCTGACAAGCCCGGCAAGCCGGTGCAGATCCAAAAGCCGTGAGGGTCATCCAATCGTTCGCCTGATTCGATTAATTCGACAAGAACGATCCGTTGGATAAATATGCTAGACGACGCGATCCTCTCCTCAAGGACATCCGGATGGATGAGCCGAGAGGAGAGGATCATGACGATGACCACATTCAGAATGCCGATCGCCGAAGCCCGAACGATCGGCAAAGTGCCTCGCAGCGACACGACAGTGCAGCGCGCCAAGCAGCATCATCGTCTGCGCGCGACTGGCGTCCATCCCTATGCCATCGGCATCGCACTGGCAGGATATGCCTGGCTGATCGTGCTGGCCTGGGCAGCCTTCGCCGGCGGGCCCAGCACATTGCTTCTCGTCATCGTCACCACGATCAGCCTGATGTATTTCGGGCTTCTGGTCGGAGGCGGCGCTCTGTCCAGGAACATGACGCCCGAGCGCGAAACCGAGCGAAGCTTCCATGAGTTCCTGGACGGCGACGTCGACATCGCGACAGGACGCGTCAGTGGACGCGACGCGCTGCTCCAAATCACGGCGCTGCCGATCGCCGCAGCCATGGGCGGAACAGCAATCGTCCTGATCGCCATCTTTGCCTGACGAGCGCAGCGAAGAAACCGGCTTGCGACAGAGGCGCCTCAGGGCGCCTTTTTGCCGTCACCGCCGAACTGTTTCAGATAGGCGATGAGATCCGCGACCTTGGCTGCATCCTTCAGCCCCGGATAGATCATCTTGGTCCCGGGCACCTTCGCCTTAGGGTCTCTGATGTACTCCGAGAACGTCTCGTCGCTCCAGGAGATGCCAGAGGCCTTCATCGCGGCGCTATAGCTGTAGCCGTCGAGCGTTCCAGCCTGACGGCCGATCATACCGTTCAAAATGGGACCGACGGTGTTCTTCGCGGTCTCGCCGACCTGGTGGCAGGCGCGACATTGCGCAAAGAGCTTTTCGCCGGCGGCGGCGTCCTGAGCGCGTGCCGACGACAAGCAACAGGCGGCCAGCGCCGCGGCGAGGAGGATGCGTTTCATCGTAATGGCTTTCGTCGTCAGGGTTTAGGCGCGAAGGGGCTGACCCAGCCACCTGCCTGGGCCGGGGCCTTGGTCGGGTAGGCCTGCGCGAGATAGTCGAGCAGCACCTTGCGCGTCTCGGCGTCGGGCGCCGGCATGGCGTGCTTCTCGGTCATCCAGCTCAACGTCTCGTCCCACCGTCCGCGGTCCATGCCCTGCCGGCCGACGACCTGGAAGGAATGACAGCCGACGCAATAGCCGAAGGTCTCTTCGCGGCCGGCAAAATCCGGCAGCGATTCAGGCGTCTCCTCTACCGTGGTCGGCGCCTGCGCCGAGGCGGTCGAGGAGACTGCCGCAAGGAGCAGAGTGCTCAGAACGGCGGCCGCTGCTGCGGCCGCCAAATGGTTGATCCTGATCGCCATGCGGTCAGCCCACCAAGACGGCGATGCGGTGAAGCGGGTTCGAGCCGTAGCCCTGCGGGTTCCAGTTGGTCGCGACATGGGGCTGCGCCACGCCACGCGAGTCCGTGGCGCGGACCCAGACCTCGAAATAGCCGTCGCTCGGCAAAGCCACGGTGCCGACCCATCGGACCCAGTCGTAGCGGTTCTTCGGCTTGGCCATCGAAACCATCTGCCAGCGCTGGCCGGCATCGACGGAGACTTCCACCTTCTGGATGTCGTGGTCGCCGGCCCAGGCCGCACCGCGCAGCGGCACCTGACGCGTGCCGGCGTCAAGCCGCGTGCCGTTGGCGGGCGCGGTGATGATCGAGCGCACCGGCATCGAGGTCATGTCGGCGAAGTTGGTCTTGCCATCGGCATTCGAGCCCGGCACGAGCGGGATCGTCGGCAGGCGATAGGAGGTGCCGCCCATCCCCTGGCCGTCATGGGGATCCTTGCGGACGAGCACGCGCGTCAGCCATTTCGATGACAGCGACGCCGGCCAGCCCGGCACGACCAGGCGTAGCGGCCCGCCATGGATATGCGGCAAGGGCTCTCCGTTCATGGCCCAGACCAGCATCGAATGCGGCTCCATAGCCTTCTCGATCGGCATGCCTCGCGAGATCGCGTCCTTGCCGGCATCGCCGGAGAGATGCGGATCGGCGCCGTAATGGCCGGTGAATTTCGCGCCGTCCTTGAGGCCTGCCGCCTTCAGCACGTCGGCGAGCCTGACGCCGGTCCACTCGGCGCAGCCGGCGCCGCCATTGGTCCACTGGTTGCCGCGTCCCGGCGGCTGGAAGAAGGAGCGGCCATTGCCGCCGCACTCCAGAACCATCCGCATCGTCTGCGGGGCGAAGCGCGACTTCAACTCGGCGACGGTCAGCGTCAGCGGCTTGTCGACCTCGCCCTCGACCTTGAAGCTCCAGGCGTCGCCCTGCTTATTTTCCTCGGCGATCTGGCCGTTGTTGCGGACGAAGAATTTTCCGATCGGCGTGGTGTCGTCGTCGAGCAGGCGCTCCGGCGTCTCGGCCACGAGAGGCCGGTCGCCGAGCAGGACGAGACCCTTGTCCTTACCGGGATAATCGAAAGGCTGCGGACCCTTGGGCGCGGCGCCAGCGGCGGGCGCGCCCTGAGCGGAAGCTGCCGAGGTCAGGCCCGCGGCGCCGCTCCCGAGCGACAGGCCAAGGCCGGCGGCTGCCCCGAGCGAGGCAAGGCTGCCACCGAGCAGCAATCCGCGGCGAGATGGCTGGCGGCCTATCGGCCGAGTTGCGCCGTCATTGTCGGGCGATGGTGCTGCGGCATCCCGCAGTTGTGCTTCGTTGAGCATGGCGTTTCTCCCGAGGACATGTTCCTCATGGGAGACGACGCAGGACGATGCCGTTTTATTCCCGGACCCATAAAAATCTAAGGCCTCAACCCGTGCAGGCGGAGCCGGCGGCCCTGGCCTCGTCCAGTGCGGCGATGTGCTCGCGGGGCGGCAGGCGCTCGCTCTGGGTCAGGCGCGCCACCAGCGCTGCGATCCGATCAAGACGCAGGGCATCGATGCCGCGCCCGAGCAGCGCATAATCCGTCTCGTTTGCACTCCAGGATCGGATCGACAATCCCTCCCGATCCTGCGCGACCGGATGCGGCAGCGAGGGGCCGCGATGCGGCGCGATCCACAAGCCGATCCGGCAGCCATTGGGCCCGACATAACCGGCCAGCATGCCGCCGCCCCGGCGGATGGCCGGATCGAGCGACAGATGGACGAGCGTCAGCGAAGCGAGCGCCAGGTCCGGCAGCTGGCCGGCGCTGGCCCCGGCCATCTCCACCTGAAGCCGGCCACTCCGATCGGCACCCGCGTCAGCGAGCCAGGCGCGATGCGCGGCCACGGCCGCCGAAAGCGGCGGCGCATCCGGCGTCGCCATGCCAACCATCCAGATCGCGGCGCCCAGGCCAACGGCGAGGGAAAGGGATGCGGCCAGCGCTGCAACCCGTGCGGACAGGGGCCGCCGTCGCTGCGGCAGTCGCAGCGCCGGCGCGCCGATCTCCGGAGCCAGGCTGCGCGTCGTGGCCCGCAGACGCGAGAGGCTTGCAACGCGTGCGGCAAGATCGGGATCGCGCGCGACGGCAGCGGCGATGTCGGCGGCGGCATCGGGCGCGAGCTCGTCGTCGACGTAGGCGTTGAGCGCCTCCCAGGTCATCGTCGGGTTGCCGGTCATGGTCTCGTCTTCATCTCGCATGGCGCCGTCCTGCTGAGATCGGCGTGACGTTTCGCCCCTCGATCAGGCTCAGCATCGCCAGACGCGCGCGGCTGAGGCGGCTCATCACCGTGCCCACTGGCAGATCGAGGACTTCCGCCGCCTCGGCATAGCGGAACCCTGCCAGATCGACCAGTTCGATGATCTCGCGATGCGCCGGGTCGATTCGTTCCAATGCCTGTCTGACAGTGATCTCGGCGATCAGTCGGTCGTCGCAGTCCCAAACCGTAGCTCCCCAGGCTTCTGCCGCACTGTCGTCAGCGCGCACCGAAGACCGGCGGTGATCGTCGATCCAGCAATTGCGCAGGACCTTGAACAGCCAGGCCCGCGCCTGCGACGGTTCTGTCGGAATAGCCGGGCTGGCGAGAGCCTTGCTCGCGCATGACTGCAGCAGATCGCCTGCGGCGTCACGGCTGCCGCTCAGCCTGACAGCATAGCCGAACAGCCGCTGCCAGTTATCCCGAAGTGCCAGTTCGATCGTCTTGCGCAGGATCGTGTCTCGCTTCGCCGGCCGAAGGTCGCAGGGTTTCCGGGTCGGCATCATGGCAGCCAGCGCGCGCTCCGTCATCAGCGACCAAGAGCGCGCCAGATGCCGCGCGTGTGCCCGTGTTCAACTCGACACGATCATTCGCTTTTATCGAACGAACTGAGAATGATTAGTCGTTGGATGGGCCAATCATGGTGCTTCATTCTCCTGTGACCCAATCGCAGCCGATCAGGCCAGGACCAACCGATGTCGCCGAACACCGTCAACACCGCCTCCCGCAATCTGGCTTTAGACGCCGGCGGCAAGCTGCTCGCCATCCTGCCGGGCCTGGCGCTCTGCCTCGCCGTGACCGGTGCAGCGTTTGCGCTGGAGCACATCGAGGAGCGCCTGTTCGATCGCGCCTGGCTGGAAGCGCTGGTACTGGCGATCCTGATCGGGACCGCAGTGCGGACGGCATGGGCGCCTGGATCGGCATGGCGCAGGGGTATCACATTCTCGGCCAAGACGCTGCTGGAGGTCGCGGTCGTCCTGCTGGGCGCCTCGCTCAGCGCCGCCACGATCATCGCCGCAGGGCCCGGCCTGCTGCTGGGCATCGCCGGCATCGTCACCGTCGCCATCGCCCTGAGCTACGGCATCGCCCGCGCCTTGAGCCTGCCGCGCCGGCTGGCGATCCTGATCGCCTGCGGCAACTCGATCTGCGGCAACTCGGCCATTGCAGCGGTCGCGCCCGTCATCGGCGCCGATGGCGACGACGTCGCCTCCTCGATCGCCTTCACGGCCGTCCTCGGCGTCCTCGTCGTCCTGGGCCTGCCGCTGCTAATCCCGGCGCTCGGCCTGAGCGCGACCCAGTTCGGCATCCTGTCGGGCCTCACGGTCTATGCGGTGCCGCAGGTCATAGCCGCGACGGCTCCGGCAGGCGTCGTGGCCGTCCATATCGGCACGCTGGTCAAGCTCGTGCGCGTGCTGATGCTCGGGCCGGTCGTCCTCGTCCTGTCGATGCTGACCAGCCGTCTGCGCGAGGACAGCGACGAGCTAGCTCCTCACGTCACGGCCGGCGACCGTCCGATGCCGAACCGGGTGCCCGTCCACCATCTGGTGCCGTGGTTCATCGTCGCGTTTCTCGTCATGGCCGCGTTCCGCTCTGCAGGCCTGATCCCGGCGATCGCGCTGCCGTGGATCGCGACTGTCGCCAATCTGCTGACCGTCGTCTCCATGGCGGCGCTCGGGCTCGGCGTCGACATCCGTACGGTCGCCAAGGCCGGTCCACGTGTTATCGCGGCCGTCACGCTCTCGCTGATCGTGCTGGCCGCCATCAGCTACGCTTTGATCAGGCTGCTCGGGGTCGCCTGACCGGAGCGGCGAACTTCATACGCTTCCTCGCGTCTCGCCGCCTGCCTCGATCAGCGCGTAAAACGCTCGTGCCGCCTGCGTGAGGTGGCGTTCCTTATGACGCAGGGCCAGGAAATCGCGATGCCTCAGCGCGAACCCGGGCTGGCCATCCCGGACCATGACGTCAACCGCGATCAGCGCGCCAGAGCGCAGGCCCGCCTCCGCCACCAGACGTGAGATCAGGGTCGCGCCGCCGCCCGCGGCGACGGCCGAGCACACGGCCTCGTTCGAGGGCAGCTCCAGTGCGATCGTCAGGCGGTCCAATGTGAGACCCGCTCCAGCGAGCGCTTGTTCAAACAATGCGCGCGTACCTGAACCGGGCTCTCGCAATACCCAGGGCGTCGCTGACAACTCACTCGCATCAACGCAGCCAGGCTCCGCCCAGCCGTGCTCTCGACCCACGACAAGAACCATCTTGTCGGCGCCGACCATCTCGATGGCAAGATGAGGATCATCGATCCGTCCCTCGACAAAGCCGAGATCGGCCGCGCCGTCATGGATCGTAGCCGCGATCGTTTCGGTGTTGCCGATCGTCAGACTTAGCGCGATTCCGGGATGGCGCTCCTGATAGCGCTGCATCAGCGGCGGCAGCCAGTAGTTCGCCACCGTCTGGCTGGCTGCGAGCGCCAGCGTCCCGCGCTTCAGCCCGGCAAGATCGGCAAGGACGGTCTCGGCCAAAGCCGCGCGCGAAAGCACAGCACGCGCTTCCACC
>JBKBRD010000064.1:0-12076 GCA_046292405.1 Allobosea sp.
GATCGCATAGCCGGTGAAATACTGCATGCCGCTGGTCGGGCCCATCGACCACCAGATCCAGCCGCCGAAGGCGATGGCGACGAGAATGTAGAAGGCCGAAAGCCTCAGGCTCTCGGCGATGCCCATCTGCTTGTCTTCCTTGTGGAGCACGCCGAGATCGAAGGCGAGCAGCACGATGACGATGCCGAGGAAGGCGAGCCAGAGCCAAGCGGGTTTGCCGACGAAATCGGCCATGAGAAGCGACAGGACGGTGTCCATGGGTATGCGGCCCTCTGGTTAAGCGCTCCACTCTCGGGAATGCGCGTCGCGATGGATGCGAGTGGTCCGACATCACGACCATGGGGGTCGCCAGAGGGGCCCGGACCGGCTGGTGGCGTGGATATTGTGGCGAGATCGCGATGGCGCAAGGGGGCGCGATCAATCGAATCGATTGGCGGAGCCAATCCATCGCATTGCCCGCTTGTCCGCCCGCACGTGGCTTGCACGCCTGGAATTGCGCCGCTTGCCGGTTCGAGGAGCGCAGGACGGGCGAGCGCCTCAGCATTGCGGGACGGACCGAAAATCTCCGGCCGCCTTGCGCTTTGCGCTTGTGCCGCGCCGCTGCTGCGCTAGGTCTGGCTGGAACTCAGGGAATTCCAGCCGCCATGTCATCGCCCAACAGCATTCCGACCAGCGCACTCGTGCTTGGCTGCGCCGGGCTCGTCCCTTTTGTGGCGTTGGCGGCGGCGGCGCAGCTCGGCCTCTCCCTGCCGATGATCGCCAACCCAAGGGTCGCGCTGGTCCTGTATGGGGTCGCGATCCTGTCCTTCCTCGGCGGCGTGCGCTGGGGCGTGGCGATGGGGTACGACAACCAGGAACAGGCGAGGCGCGACTATGTGCTGGCCGTGGTCCCGGCGCTCGTCGGCTGGGCCGCGGCGCTGTTGTCGGCGCCTGCCGATCTTTGGACGCTGGCGGCAGCGTTCCTGCTGCTCGGCCTGCTGGATTACGGGATGAGCTGCCGCACCGTGGCGCCGGAATGGTACGGCAATCTGCGGCTCGCGCTCTCGGCCGCCGTCACGCTGACGCTGGGCGTGGCGGCGCTGGCCTGAGGCAAGGTCCGATCCTGAGGATCGAACCCTGGGGCGGTTTCGGTTCGCGTCGCCGCCAAGGCTTCGCATTGTCTTGGCGACGCTGTTCGGGCGTCGCGCCTGGCCGCTTCAGCTATGGGCCAGCGCCGTCAGCTTGTCGTAATCGGTGATGCGCATCGTCTTGCCGTCCAGATCCACCCCGTGGTCGCGGATGACGTTGAACAGACGCGACAGGTTGGCGGGCGACATGCCGAGTTCATAGGCGAGCGCGCGCTTGGAATAGGTGATGTTGAAGCTGCTCGACGTGCCGTGCCGATCGAATTCGGCGAGGACCCACTGCGCCAGGCGCTGTTCGGCGGTGCGCAGTTTCTGGTCCAGCAATCTGTCAATGAAGATGAGGTTGACCTCGGCCGTGTGCAGCAGCGTCGCGTGGCACAGATTGGGGTCGCTCTTGACGGCTTTGATGAAGGAGTTGGCGGTAACGGCCAGCGTTTCGGCCGGCTCCCGCGTGACGATGGAGATCAGCGAGGGCTGGTTGGTCATGGCGGGGGTGACTTCGAACACCATCGGCGCCTTGGCGGTTGCGACGATGGTCTCCGCCGATTTGTGGCGACTCCAGCCTTCGATCGAACCCGAGCGCAGGCAATAGATGAAGCGCGGCACCTCGCCCACCCGATTGATCTCGATCCCTGCCGAGAAGGACTGAAAGATGCAGGTTGGCGCCAGCTCTGCGAGCGTATCTTCGTGCGCTGTGGAGAAGAGCGGGATGCTCTTGAGGACGTTGACGACTGATTCTGGCATGGCTCTTTGACTCTCGGAGTTGTCTTGAGACGAGCGGGACGGGGACTGGGCGCGCGACGCACGGTTACTCGCAGCAGCTTTTTAGTTTATTATTACATTGTAATTGTTCTAAACATGATCTTCGAGTTTGCTTTCGCCGCTTCATAAAAGGTTCCAGATAGAACAATTCATGGACCGGCCCCTATACAGACCGTGTACTATTTCTGATATTCTGTAAATGCCCCTGCGTCATACTAGGGCTGCCCAACCCATATGCGAGGTGAAAAATTTAGCTCTGGGATCACGAGATGCAGGGCGGTAGCCGGACAAGCAATTAAGATGCTGATATATGGCTCAAACGAGCATTTAATGCATCGAATGGCCGTCTTGTTCGAATTTTATAGTCTACCCAATGCGCTACTGTTCCGGCTCTCGCCTCGTGGTATTACTTTGATTTGGAAATTTCGAATGACCATGAGCAGAAATCATATGTGATCGGTCCGCGTTCGGCCGATGACGCAGGCCGTTCATCGGCGGGGATCCGGCACGGGATCTCGTCATCGGACCGATCCGCTAGCGGAAGCCTGCGGGCGTCACCCTGCCTCGGGGCATTCAGGATGACGGCGCCGGCGCATGCGATCGGCAGGCTCACCGCCCGTGGCGCCGCCGCCATTAGAGCGGTTTCCGAGCTGACTGAATCAGATCGGCCGCTCTATCTCCTGGTTTTGTCGGATCATCTGATCCATCAACCGGTAGCCGCTTGATGGGATGATGCTCTGATCATCCGAAATGGCGAGGCGGGGGTCAGCGCCGATTGGGCGCGGAGGGTTCGGCCGCCCTCGGAGCCTGCGGTGGGTTCGGGCGCAGATCCTCATCGGAGAGGACGCGCCAGCCCGGCCCTTCGAGATCGACGAACTGGCCGCTGCGCATGCACCAGAAGAAAGCGGCGAGGCCCGCCAGGCCCAGGCCCAGCGCCAGCGGGAAGAGGACGACCAGGATGTCCATGTCAGTCTCCCTTGGCTGAGCCGACGCCACGGCCGCCGCGCAGCGCGTTGAGCGTGACGACCAGCGACGAGCCCGACATCGCGGCGGCGGCCACGAGCGGCGTGGCCAGACCTGCGACGGCGATGGGCACCGCGACGAAGTTGTAGGCGACGGCGAACCACAGGTTCTCCAGCATCAGAGCGCGCGCCTTGCGGGCGATGCGGACGCTGTCGGCGACTGGCGTCAGCGCCGCGCCGAGAAAGACGATATCGGCCGCCGCCTGGGCGAGATGGGTGGCGCTGATCGGCGACATCGAGACATGGGCCCCGGCGAGCGCCGGCGCATCGTTGAGGCCGTCGCCGACCATCAGCACCTTGCGGCCTTCTGCGGCAAGCCGCTCGAGTTCGCGCAGCTTCTCGTCGGGCTTGAGTCCCGCCAGCGCCTGGTCGATGCCGAGCGCCGCGGCCACGGGGGCGACCGCATCCGCCCGGTCGCCCGAGAGGATGCGCAGTTCGAGCCCGAGGTCGCGCAGCGCCTGCATGGTCTCCATGGCCTGCGGGCGCAGCCGCTGATCGACCGCGAAGACCGCGCAGGCCTCGCCATGGCGCCAGGCGATCAGCGAAGCGGTCGGGCGCCGGGCCGCGATGGCGGCCGCCTCAAGCCCTGCGTCGCAGAAGGCGACGCTGCCCAGCCGCATCTCCTGGCCATCGACCATGCAGCTCAGCCCCTGGCCCTGATGCTCCGTGACGTTCTCGGCCGGGGCGGGCAGTCCGGCGGCCTGGGCGACGGCGCGCGACAGCGGATGGCGGCTGGCGGCTGCGAGCGTGCCGGCGCGGGCGAGATGGGCCGGCGGGATCGTTTCGGCGTCGAGCACCTCGGGCTCCGGCAGGGTCAATGTGCCGGTCTTGTCGAAGATCACGAGGTCGGCCTCGGCCAGCCGCTCCAGCGCGTCGCCCTGCTTCAGCATCACCCGCCGCTTGAACAGCGCCGAGGCGGCGACGACCTGGACGGCCGGAATGGCGAGGCCGAGCGCGCAGGGGCAGGTGATGATCAGCACGGTGATGGCGATGATCAACGCCTCCTGCCAGGCCAGGCCGAAGGCGATCCAACCCAGGAACGTCGCCAGCGCGGTGGCGTGAACCAGCGGCGCATAAAGCTTCGCGGCGCGGTCCGACAATTTGACATAGCGCGAGCGGCTCTCGACGGCCCGGCTCATCAGCCCGTCGATCTCGTCGAGCAGCGTGCCGGTGGCGGCGGCCTCGACCCTGACCGTCAGCGCGCCCGACAGGTTCATCGTCCCCGCATAGATGCGGGCGTCCTTGCCGATCGGCTGCGGCATGGTTTCGCCGGTGACAAGGCTGGCGTCGACCTCGGAACGGCCGGATTCGACGACGCCGTCGACGCTGACGCGGTCGCCGGGCGGGACCAGCACGAGATCGCCGGGCTGGATCGCGGCGATCGGCATCTCGACCGTGCTGCCGTCCGCGAGCAGGCGCAGCGCGGTCTCGGCCTTCAGCGCCGCGAGATTGCCGGCGAGATCGCGGGTGCGTCGGCGCATCAGCTGATCGAGATAGCGGCCGATCAGCAGGAAGAAGATCAGCATGATCGCGCCGTCGAAATAGGCGTGTTCGGCGTGGTTCCAGGTTTCGACCACGGACATGCCGAGCGCCAGCAGGATGCCGAGCGTGATCGGCACGTCCATGTTGACCGCGCCAGCCCGCAGCGCCCGGATGGCGCTCTCGAAGAAGGGGCGGCCGGCGAACGCAGCCGTCGGCAGGGCGATCAACGCCGACAGCCAGTGGAAGAAGTCGCGCGTGGTCGGATCGATGTCGCTGGCGTTGCCGGACCAGACGGAGACCGACAGAAGCATGATGTTCATCGCCGCGAAGCCGGCGACGCCGAGATAGCGCAGCAGGCGGCGCTCCTCGCGCGTGTCGCTGTCGCGTTCGGCATTGGGCAGGAACGGATAGGCCTTGAAGCCGAGCCGCGACAGGCGCTCGATCACGGCTTCCGGCCGCAGCATCCCGTCCCGCCATTCCACCGTGACGCGCTTCAGCGCGAGATTGACCCGCGCGGTCAGGATGTCCTTGTCCTGGGCCAGGCCCGACTCGATGGCGTGCATGCAGCCGGCGCAGCGCATGCCGTCGACGGCGAGCTCCATGCCGGCGACGCCGCCTTCGCCATGGCGGACGAAGACCGAGAGATCCTGGTGGACCGTCATCAGCGTCAGTCCTTCAGCAGGATGCGGTTGCGCGAGGTAAACAGCAATTCTTCGCCGCGGCGCGCCTGAAAGGCCAGCGTCCAGCCGCCGCCATGCAGTTCGGCCAGCCGGGCTTCGTAACGGCCGGGCGCGATTTCGGTCAGCGCGGCGCTGCGGTCCTCGGCCCGCGTCGCGGGATGCTGGAGCGAGGCGACGACGCGCAGCCCCTGCACCGGCTTGCCGTCCCGGTCCGACAGCGCCAGGAGGATGCCGGCGTCCGAGCCCGAGCGCAGCAGGCTGGCCTCGGCCTGCCAGCCGCGCGCGGCCTGCGCCTGCATGCGGGCGATCTCGCCATTGTAGCGCTGGCTGTCCTCATAGGCGCTGCGGGTATCGACGCCCGACATGGTGCGGATGGCCAAAGTCATCATGACGCCATTGACCCCGGCGACGACGAGGAAGAAGGCGATCATGCCGAACAGCACCATGCGCCCGGTCAGCTCGAAGGGTCGGGCGGCGCGGGGGGCGACGGGGGCTGGCAGGTCGATCGGCATGATGAAGGCTCCACAGCAGGACATGGGCTGTTCCTAGGGCGCGAAGAAGTTCTCGCGAACGCTGACAACCTCGCCGGCGAAAAGATCGGAGGCGGTGAAGGTGATGTTCTGCGACTTCTCGATCGCGGTTCCGGCCGGAACCGTGACGAGGGCGCGGACCTCGCGCGAGGAATCGGGGTCGACCGTCACGACCGGCCGCAGATCGGCGGTGGCGGGCGTGCCGATGGTCTCGATCCTGACGCCCGGGATGCCGGCGACCGTGAGGGCGAAGGGACGTGAATCCGGGCGCTTGTTGAGCAGGCGCAGCGTGTAGGCGTTGCGGATCGAGCCGTCGCTCAGCGTCACGAAGAGCGGCGAGCGATCATGCAGGATCGACATCTCCGCCGTGCGCCGCGTCGCCAGCTGGTAGACCATGGCGCCGCCGACCACGGTGATCAGCGCCGCATAGACATAGGTGCGGGCGCGCAGCGGCTTGTAGACCGAGGCCTCGCCCTTGATGCGGCGCTGGACGTTGTCGTCCGTGTCATAGGCGATCAGGCCGAGCGGGCGGTCGATCTTGGTCATGACCGTGTCGCAGGCGTCGATGCAGAGACCGCACTGGATGCAGCCGAGCTGCGAGCCGTCACGGATATCGATGCCAGTCGGGCAGACGGCGACGCATTGGTTGCAGTCGATGCAGTCGCCCGCCGGCTTGTTCTCGGCGCGCAGGCGCTGCGCCTGCTTCACCGAGACGCGCGGATCGCCGCGGTCGTAGCGATAGGTGACGTTGAGCGCGTCGTCATCGGTGAGCGCGGCCTGGATGCGCGGCCAGGGGCACATATAGAGGCAGACCTGCTCGCGCATGATGCCGGCGAGCGCATAGGTGGTGAAGGTCAGGACGCCGATCCAGACATAGGCCGTCAGCGGCGCGGTCAGCGTCGCCAACTGCTTCACCAGGGTCGGCGCATCGGCGAAATAGAGCACCCAGGCGCCGCCGGTCCACCAGGCGATCAGCAGCCAGACGACATGCTTGCCGGTCTTGCGCGCGGCCTTGTCCAGGGTCCACGGCGCCTCGTCGCGCTTGATGCGCTCGCGCCGGTCGCCCTCGAAGACGCGCTCGACGGCGAGGAACAGATCGGTCCAGACGGTCTGGGGGCAGAGATAGCCGCACCAGACCCGGCCGGCGACAGCGTTCATCAGGAACAGGACGAAGGCGGCCAGGATCAGCAGGCCGGTGAAATAATAGACCTCCTGCGGCCAGATCTCGATGAAGAAGAAATAGAAGCGGTTATTGGCGAGGTCGAGCAGGACCGCCTGGTTCGGCAGGTTCGGCCCGCGGTCCCAGCGTAGGAAAGGCAGCAGATAGTAGACGCCGAGGCAGAGGGCCAAGATGATCCATTTCGCGCGGCGGAAGCGGCCCTTCACGCTCTGGGGATACACCTTCTTCGTCGGGGCGAAGAGCGGCAGGTCCTCTGCATCGATATTGGCCATGGCGCTATTGGCCCCCGCCGAGCGAATGGACGTAGACGGTCAGCGCCTTGACGGTCACCGGGTCGAGGCGCTGGCCCCAGGCCGGCATCACGCCGTTGCGGCTGTTCGTGATGGTCTCGGTGAGCGAGGCCATGTCCATGCCGTAAAGCGAGATCGCATCGGTCAGGTTGGGCGCCCCCAGCTCCTGATTGCCCTTGCCGCCCTCGCCATGGCAGGCGGCGCAGTTCTCCTGGAAGACCTTCGCGCCCAGCGCCTTGTCGGCCTTGGCGTCGGGGGCGAGCCCGGCGAGGCCGCGGACATGGCTGGCGACCGCGGTGATCTCCTCGCGCTTCAGCACGCCGTCGCGGCCGAAGGCGGGCATCTGGCTGATGCGGGTGTCGTTGTTGCCGGCGACGCGGATGCCGTTCTGCAGGGTGGCGTGGATCGCGTCGAGCGAACCGCCCCAGAGCCAGTCGTCGTCGTTGAGGTTGGGATAGCCCTTGGCCCCGCCGCCGCCGACTCCGTGGCAGGCCGCGCAATTGTCGCCGAAGGCGGCCTTGCCCTGAGCCATGGCGATGCGGAACATCGCCGGGTCGGTCTTGATCTGCTCCAGCGAGGCGTCGACCAGTCCGCTGGCCTGCGCGGCCCGCTGCTTCGTCAGCGCCGCCAGATCCTCCTTGATCGACAGGCGCGAGGCATAGCCGATCACGCCGCGCGTGGCGTCGGTGACCAGCGGCCAGGCGGGGTAGACGATCCAGTAGCCGACGGACCAGACGATGGTGACGTAGAACAGGCTGAGCCACCAGCGCGGCAGCGGCGTGTTGAGCTCTTTGATGCCGTCCCATTCATGGCCGGTGGTGGTGACGCCGGTGACGGAATCGACCTCTTGGGCGTGCGTGTGCTTGCTGTCCATCGCTCAGTCCTCCTGAAGCGGAGTACGGGCGGCTTCTTCGAAACGGTCGCGATTGCTGGGCCAGAGGGCGTAGCAGCAGACGGCCAGGAAAATGCCGACGAAGTAGAGAAGTCCGGCCGATTGGGCGAAGCCCGCCAGCCACTGATAGGTTGTGTCCATGGCGTCCTCGCTCAGCGGATGTTGGCTTTGTCGTCGTAGAGCTTGAAGTCGACCAGCGTGCCCAGCACCTGCAGATAGGCGATCAGCGCATCGGCCTCGGTGATGGTCTTGGGGTCGCCGTCGTAGTCGCGCGACTGGGCCTTGGGGTAGCGCTTCTCGAGGTCGCTCTGGCCGGCGTCGTCGGGCGTCGCCTGGGCGACGAGATCGCGCCTGGCCTGTGCGACCATCTCGTCGGTGTAGGGCACGCCGCCGACGCGGTTGGCCTTGAGCTGGCTGTCGATATCCTCGAATTTCAGCTGGGTCTGCGCCAGGAAGGGGTAGCCGGGCATGATCGAGTCCGGCACCAGCGAGCGCGGCTGGGCCAGATGCTGGCGCTGCCATTCGTCGGAGTACTTGCCGCCGACGCGGGCGAGATCGGGCCCGGTCCGCTTCGAGCCCCATTGGAAGGGCTTGTCGTACATGCTCTCGGCGGCCAGCGAGTAATGGCCGTAGCGCTCGATCTCGTCGCGCAGCGGCCGGATCATCTGGCTGTGGCAGTTGTAGCAGCCCTCGCGGACATAGATCGACCGCCCCGCCAGCTCGAGCGGGGTGTAGGGCCGCATGCCCGTGACCTTCTCGATGGTGTTCTTCAGGTAGAAGAGCGGGGCGATCTCGACGAGGCCGCCGACGGAGATCACCAGCAGCACGCCGATGACCAGAATGATCGAGTTGGTCTCGAAGATCTTGTGCTTGGACCAGAGCGACTTGCGCGGCTGGGACGCGGGCGTTTCAAGTGTCGACATGGGTCGCGTTCCTCAGACGGCGGGGACGAGCTGCGGCTGCAGCTTCGGCTGGGGTTCGGCCTCCGGGACGCTTTCCGTCCCGTGCTTCACCGTCATCCAGAGATTGAAGACCATGATCAGCGCGCCGGCGAGGAAGAGGCCGCCGCCCATGGCGCGGATGACGTAGTAGGGCTTCATGGCCGCGACGGTCTCGATGAAGGAGTATTCGAGGAAGCCCATCGAGGTGTAGGCGCGCCACATCAGGCCCTGCATGATGCCCGAGACCCACATCGCCGAGATGTAGAGCACGATGCCGAGCGTCGAGACCCAGAAGTGCCAGTTCACCAGCTTGAGCGAATACAGGCCCTTGCGGTTCCACAACCAGGGAACCAGGCAGTAGATCGCGCCGAAGGAGATGTAGGCGACCCAGCCCAGCGCGCCGGAATGGACGTGGCCGATGGTCCAGTCGGTGTAGTGCGAGAGGGAGTTGACCGCCTTGATCGACATCAGCGGACCCTCGAAGGTCGACATGCCGTAGAAGGCGAGCGAGACCACCATCATCCGCAGCACCGGATCGGTGCGCAGCTTGTCCCAGGCGCCCGACAGCGTCATCAGCCCGTTGATCATGCCGCCCCAGGAGGGCATCCACAGCATGATCGAGAAGGTCATGCCCAGCGTCTGCGCCCAGTCCGGCAAGGCGGTGTAGTGCAGGTGATGCGGGCCGGCCCAGATGTAGAGGAAGATCAGCGCCCAGAAGTGGATGATCGACAGGCGGTAGCTGTAGATCGGCCGCTCAGCCCGCTTGGGAACGAAGTAGTACATGATGGCGAGGAAGCCGGCGGTGAGGAAGAAGCCGACCGCATTGTGGCCGTACCACCACTGGAACATCGCATCCTGCACGCCCGACCAGAGCACATAGGATTTGGGCGAGAGGAGCGAGACCGGCACGTTCAGGTTGTTGCCGATGTGCAGCACGGCGATGGTGACGATGAAGCCGAGATAGAACCAGTTGGCCACGTAGATGTGGGGTTCCTTGCGCTTGGCCAGCGTCAGCAGGAAAACCAGCAGATAGACGACCCAGACGATGGTCAGCCAGAGATCGGCATACCATTCCGGCTCGGCGTATTCCTTGCCCTGGGTGATGCCGAGCAGATAGCCGGTGCCGGCGATGACGATGAAGAGGTTGTAGCCGAGGATGACGAACCAGGGCGCCAGCTCGCCCGCCAGCCGGGCGCGCGATGTCCGCTGCACCACGTAGAAGGAGGTGGCGAGCAGCACGTTGCCGCCGAAGGCGAAGATCACGGCCGAAGTGTGCAGCGGGCGCAGCCGGCCGAAATTTGTCCAGGGCAGGTCGAAATTCAGCGCCGGGAAGGCCAGCTGCAGGGCGATGATCAGCCCCACCGTGAAGCCGGCGATGCCCCAGACCATGGCCGCGACGGTGCCGAACTTGACCGGGCCCATATTGTAGTTGGGCCTGCCGTCGATCTCCTGCGGCGGGTTGCCCGGCTGGCCGCTGAAGCAGCGGTTGCCTATCAGGAAGATTGAAACGGCTGCGGCCACAACCCCCAGGCTCACATGGAATGCGTAGCCCGGGTCGCTCGTCAGCGCGGCGATCATGATGAGCGGCAGGATCGATGCCCCCGCGATCACGATTCCGGCTATCTCGCCCGTTGTCGCCTGCCTGATCGGATATCCCGTCGCGGACATGCGTCGCCCCTTATCTCTTGCCGCAGCGCAACATCGGCGCGGCTCACTGGGACGGTTACCGGGAGGCGCCCCGCCCGGCCTTGATTCAGGTCAAGGTGCGGCGATGTCCGGGGCTGGCATGATCGATGACAGGCAGGGGGCCAAAGGCGCCGGATCGGCAATCCGCCGGTCCGGCGCTGCCGGGGCAAACGAGCGCGCGGGATCAGGCGGCGGCCATCTCGGCCATGCGCTGCGTGTCCATCAGGCGCACGCCGTCGGGCACGATCAGGATGGTCTTGGTCTTGGCGAGCCGCGTCAGGGTGCGGCTGACGGTCTCGATGGTCAGGCCGAGGAAATCGGCCATGTCCTGACGGCTCATCGGCAGTTGGATGGTGACGGAATCGCGGCCGATCTTGGCCCAGCGCTCGCGCATCGCCAGCAGGAAGCAGACGATGCGCTCCTCCGCCGTGCGCCGGCCGAGCAGCATCATCTGCTCCTGGGCGAGCGTGAGTTCATGTGTCGCGTAATCGTGCAGCCGGCGCAGCAGATGCGGCTTGGTGTCGATCAGCGCGGAATAGGCGGCGCGCGAGAACGAGCAGGCGGTGACCGGGCCGATCGCATCGGCGGAAAAGCCGAAGGCGTCGCGCATGGCGAGGCCGAGAAAATCGCCGGGCATGGCGAATCCGACGATCTGGCGGCGGCCATCGGGCAGGAGCTTGTAGAGCCGCACCATGCCGTCGGTGATGTTATACACCGACTGGGCCGCGTCTCCCTGCGAGAACAGGGTTTCCTTCGAGGCGAAGCTGGCGGGATGGGCCATGGCGTCGAGCAGGGCGAGCTCGTCCGGCGCCAGCGAGGCGCAGACGCTTGCCAGCCTCACCTTGCACGCCATGCAACGCTCGCCAGGGTTCGCGGCGGTGATGCAGCCCGGTCTGTTGCAGTCCACGAAAGTCACCTCGGTCTGGCCCGCGCTCATGCTTCATGCAGAGGAAATTCAGCAACGGCCAGAACGCTAACTGCATCATTGATCTGAATCAATGCAAAGCAACTTCCTGAAAGCGCCCCATGCTTGCCGCGCAGGAGGCCCGTAAAGACGTGACAGTGGATTTTTTCAGGGCGCAGCGCGTGACCTCTGCGGAAGCGCAGGTCGCCTATGGCCTTGTCGCCATGTCCCATCCCCATGTCTCGCCTGCCGCCTGGTCGCGCTATCTGCGCGCCCAGGGCCGCCATGGCGGAAAGGAACGCGGGCTGATCGCCTTGAAGGACAGCCGCGGCTGCATGCACGCGCTCTTCGCCTTCGCCGTGGCGCCTTCGCTGGAGGGGGAGGCGACGCTGCATGTCACCGAGCTGGCGGCGGCGCGGCTGCCGGGCACGACGCTGATCGATTCGCTCGTATGTTTCGCCAACAAGCTGGCGGTGGAGCTCGGGCTCCCGGCGATCCAGCTCGATCTGCAGCCCTCCGCCGTGTGGGAGCAGGACCGGCAAGCGATGGCGCAATCCGGCTTCACCCTCGACCGCGTCACCCT
>JBKBRD010000065.1:0-11729 GCA_046292405.1 Allobosea sp.
TGGCGCGCCGCGCGGCCTTGATGCGCTGGACGGCGAGATCGAAGGGATAGAGCGGATCATCCGCGCGGCCGGTGGCGTCCTCGATCGAGAGGCCCGCCACACCGGTGGCGACGCAGAGCTTCACATTGGCGGCGACGCCGTCGGGCGTATCGGCATAGCCATTCTCGAAATCGGCGTTGATCGGCAGGTCCGGCACGGCCTTCACCATCTCGGCGATATGGGCGAGCATCATGTCGCGCGGGACGTCCTGGTCGGCTCGTCCCTGGGTGAAGGCGAAGCCCGCGCTGGTGGTCGCCAGCGCCTGGAAGCCCTGGCCGCGCAGCCAGCGGGCCGAGCCGATGTCCCACGGGTTCGGCATGACGAAGCAGCCGGACGCGTGCAGCGCCCGGAAAGCGTCGATCTGCTGTGACTGGAGCATTTTGGATCGTTTCAACAATTTAAATCGTTTCAAAAAGGCGAAGCGAAGCGAGCCTATAGTGTCGAGGCCGGATGGTTTTGTCAGCCCCGCTCATGAGCGCTGACGGACGAACGCCGTTGCGCCAGTGGAATGACGCGGCGTCCGGTCGCGACTTGCACTGAAACGCCGGCAAAGCGCTGCGGCTCTTGCCCGCCAGCCTGCGCTGGCTTAACCCGAACGACCCGTCCGCAACCGCCCTGCCGCATGACCGCTTCCCTCCCTGACCGTTACGCAGCCCTCGTCGAGACGGGCGCCATCGAGCGCGACCCGGCGCAGATGGCGGTGGTGAAGCGGCTCGCCGCCCTGTCCGAGGCGCTGGCGACCCGCAGGCTCGCCCGCAAGAGCAGCGCGTTGGGCTGGCTCTTCGGCGGCAAGGCGCGCAACGCCGAGCCGATCAAGGGGCTCTACATCTGGGGCTCGGTCGGCCGCGGCAAGACCATGCTGATGGACCTGTTCTACGAATCCGCTCCTGTACCGCAGCGGCGCAGGGTTCATTTCCACGCATTCCTGGCGGATGTGCATGCGCGCATCTTCGCCTATCGCCAGCGCCTCAAGACCGGCGAGGTCAAGGACCCCGACCCGATCGCGCCGATCGCGGCGGAGCTTGCGGAGGAAGCGCGGCTGCTCTGTTTCGACGAATTCACCGTGACCGACATCGCCGACGCGATGATCCTGGGCCGGCTGTTCACGGCCTTGTTCGAGGCCGGCGTCGTGGTGGTCGCGACCTCGAATGTCGAGCCGTCGCGGCTTTACGAGGGCGGGCTGAACCGGGCGCTGTTCCTGCCCTTCGTCAAGCTGCTCGGGGAAAAGGTCGAGGTGGTCAAGCTGGAGGCGCGCACCGATTTTCGGCTGGAGAAGCTCGGCGGCGCGCCGGTCTTTCATGTGCCGGCCGATAAGGCGGCGCGGGCGGCGCTGGACCAGGCGTTCAGGCGGCTGACGGGAGCGGCCCAGGGCCAGCCCGTCACCCTGTCGGTGCAGGGGCATGATCTGACGATCCCGCAGGCGGCCGGCGGCGTGGCGCGCGCCGACTTCGCCGATCTCTGCGCCCATGCCTATGGCGCTTCCGACTATTTCGCGCTGGCGCAGCGCTTCCACACGCTGGTGTTGGACGGCATCCCGACGATGACGCAGGACCAGCGCAACGAGGCCAAGCGCTTCATCATCCTGATCGACACGCTTTACGAGCACCATGTGAAGCTCGTGGCCTCGGCCGCCGCCGAAGCGCATGAGCTCTACAAGGCGGCGCAGGGGCGAGAGGCCTTCGAGTTCGACCGAACCGTCTCGCGGCTGATCGAGATGCGCTCCGACGACTATCTCGCCTTGCCGCATGGACGAGCCGATTCCGCCGCCAGCGGCCAATCCTCCGGGCTGGTCGAAACATGAGGGGGCCCGAGAGCGCGTCCGCAACCCGCGAGCGCCGCGGCCGCCCTGGTGAGCGCGATGAAGCCCGGCGCTGCGCGACAAACGCCAGCTGCATGGGTTCGCTCATGCCTGCGGCTTGCTCCGGCACGGCGGCAGGGTTGGGCGGGTGACCATGCCGATGCGCGAGCCGAGCGAGACCCGCATCCTCTCGGTCGCCAGCGAGCATCTGCGCCTGCATGGGCTGCGCCGCTTCACCGTCGTCGCCGTGGCCGAAGAGGCGGGGATGACCCATGCCAATGTCTATCGCTACTTCCCCTCGCGCGCGGCGCTGGTCGATGCCGTCGTCGATGTCTGGCTGAAGGCGACCGAGCGCCGCCTGGCCGAGATCGCCGATGGACCGGACCCCGCCGACGACAAGCTGGAGCGGCTGATCCTGGCGCTGGCCAAGGCCAATCGCGACCTGCTGAGCGAGGATCCGCATCTCTTCGCCGCGCTGTCGCAAGCCGTGGCCAAGCGCCATGCGATCAGCCGGCGCAACCGCACCCGGGTGCGGGCGCTGTTCGAGCGCGTGATCGACGAGGGCATCGCCTCGGGCGCGTTCGAGCCGCGCGACCGCGACCGGGCGATCGCCTTCGTCATCGACGCGACCCACCGTTTCATCCATCCGGCCGCGCTGGAGCTCGAAGCAGACGTGCCGCAGGCCTCGGTGGACGCCCGGCTTTCGACGCTGATCCGCGTCGCGCTGCGGGTGCTCAGCACCGGCATCGTCTGAAAATACCTGTTACAAATTACAGATTTTGAAGATTGTCATTGCGCGTTTCCTAGGCAGCAGGCGGCGCTCGGCCCTCATTTCGCCAAACAAGCTGTTGAAAGCATTGACGATGCGGTTTCAATTGACGAGAGGGTCGGCGCATTCCTGCGCCATCCCAGCCGATTCCTGCAGGGTTGCGGGAAAAGGGCTGGTTGGGCCAAAGAAACCCACGGTTTTGGCCGGGTATCCGGCTTTCGTGCAGCGCCAAGGACGAAGGACTACGCAATGGCCCGCAAGAAGATTGCCCTCATCGGCGCCGGCCAGATCGGCGGCACGCTCGCCCATCTCGCCGGGCTCAAGGAACTGGGCGACGTTGTCCTGTTCGACATTGCCGAGGGCATCCCGCAGGGCAAGGGCCTCGACATCGCGGAGTCCTCCCCGGTCGACGGGTTCGACGCCGGCTACAAGGGCACGAATTCCTACGAAGACATCAAGGGCGCCGACGTCATCATCGTCACCGCCGGCGTGCCGCGCAAGCCGGGCATGAGCCGCGACGACCTGATCGGCATCAACCTCAAGGTGATGAAGGCGGTCGGCGAGGGCATCAAGCAATACGCGCCCAAGGCCTTCGTGATCTGCATCACCAACCCGCTCGACGCCATGGTCTGGGCGCTGCAGAAGTTTTCCGGTCTGAAGCCGAACATGATCTGCGGCATGGCCGGCGTGCTCGACTCCGCCCGCTTCCGCCATTTCCTGGCCGAAGAATTCCAGGTCTCGGTCAAGGACGTCCAGGCCTTCGTGCTCGGCGGCCATGGCGACGACATGGTGCCGCTGGTGCGCTATTCCGGCGTCGCCGGCATTCCGCTGCCGGACCTCGTCAAGATGAAGTGGACGACGCAGGAGCGTCTCGACGCCATCGTCGAGCGCACCCGCAAGGGCGGCGGCGAGATCGTCAACCTGCTCAAGACCGGCTCGGCCTTCTATGCGCCGGCGGCCTCCGCGATCGCCATGGCCGAGAGCTATCTGAAGGACCAGAAGCGCGTGCTGCCTGCGGCCGCGGCGCTGAAGGGCCAGTACGGCGTGCGCGACATGTTCGTCGGCGTGCCGGTCGTGATCGGCGCCAAGGGCGTCGAGCGCGTCGTCAAGATCCGCCTGAACAAGGCCGAGCAGGAGATGCTGTCGAAGTCGGTGGCTTCGGTGCAGGCCCTGATCGACGCCTGCAAGACCGTCGACCCGTCGCTGGCGTGAGATAGGGGCAGTCGGCAATGGGCAGTCGGCAGTCGTGAAGGCTCGCCGACGGACTTTTCGACTGCCGACTGCCTACTGCCCATTGCCGCTCACCAATCCAGATTTCCGATAGGAACCGATCCCGATGAACATCCACGAATATCAAGGCAAGGCGGTTCTCAAGGAGTTCGGCGCGCCGGTCTCCGCCGGCTTTCCGGCGCTGACCGTCTCCGAGGCCGTCGAGGCGGCGAAGAAGCTCCCCGGCCCGCTCTTCGTCGTGAAGTCGCAGATCCATGCTGGCGGCCGCGGCAAGGGCAAGTTCAAGGAGCTCGGCCCCGACGCCAAGGGCGGCGTGCGTCTCGCCAAATCGGTCGAAGAGGTCGAGAGCCATGCCAAGGAGATGCTCGGCAACACGCTGGTGACGGCCCAGACGGGCGAGGCCGGCAAGCAGGTCAACCGGCTCTATATCGAGGACGGCTCCGACATCGCCAAGGAGTTTTACCTCTCGGCGCTGGTCGACCGGGAGACCTCGCGCGTCGCCTTCGTGATCTCGACGGAAGGCGGCATGGACATCGAGGCCGTCGCGCATGACACGCCGGAGAAGATCGAGACCTTCTCGGTCGATCCCGCCACCGGCATCATGCCGCATCATGGCCGCGCGATGGCGCGCATCCTCGGGCTCTCGGGCGATCTCGCCAAGCAGGCCGGCACTGTCCTGACCCAGATCTACACGGCGTTCGTGGCCAAGGACATGGACATGCTGGAGATCAACCCGCTGATCGTGACGACGCAGGGCCAGATCAAGTGCCTCGACGCCAAGATCTCGTTCGACTCGAACGCGCTCTACCGTCACCCCGAAGTCGTCGCGCTGCGCGACACGACCGAGGAGGACGAGAAGGAGATCGAGGCCTCGAAATACGACCTCGCCTATATCGCGCTCGACGGCACCATCGGCTGCATGGTCAACGGCGCGGGCCTCGCCATGGCGACGCTCGACATCATCCAGCTCTATGGCGAAAGCCCGGCGAACTTCCTCGATGTCGGCGGCGGCGCCACGGAAGAGAAGGTGACGGCGGCGTTCAAGATCATCACCGCAGACCCGAAGGTGAAGGGCATCCTGGTCAACATCTTCGGCGGCATCATGAAGTGCGACGTCATCGCGCGCGGCGTCATCGCCGCGGTGAAGGCGGTGGGCCTGCAGGTTCCGCTGGTGGTGCGCCTGGAAGGCACCAATGTGCAGGAAGGCAAGGACATCATCTCGTCCTCCGGCCTCAACGTCATTTCCGCCGACGATCTCGACGACGCCGCCCAGAAGATCGTCGCCGCGATCAAGAAGGCCTGAGACGGTGCTGTTTCGTCACGCAGCATTGAACCGGAACGCAGCTCCACATACCCTGTGGAACTGCGTCGATGGAGCATGGGCATGACGAAGAACATCACGTTGGCGATCGACGAGGATATCCTCGACCGGGTTCGCATCATCGCTGCCGAGCGCAAGACAACGGTCAATCGCCTGGTGCGCGATTTCTTGGAAGGCGTCGCCCGGCAGGAAGACCGGAGCGAGCGCGCCCGGCGGCGTCTTCGTGAATTGGTCGAGACATCCACGCTTGAAGTCGGTCCCATCACTTGGAAGCGAGACGACCTTTATGATCGCTGAGGCAATGGTCGATACCAACGTCCTTGTCTACGCGGCCTCGCGCCTTCCCGAGGATCGTGGCAAGGCCGGCGCCGCCAGGTCGGTGCTCCAGACTCCTGGCATCGGACTGTCGACGCAGGTCATGCAGGAGTTCTTGTCCGTAACGACGCGCAAAGTCCGCCAAGTCTGGAGCCTCGACGATGCGTTGGACTGGATCGAGGCTTTGGAGAATTTTCCGTGCATTCCGATTGATCCGGCGCTCGTTCGGCAAGGGGCCGAGATCGCGATCCGGCATCACCTGTCCTATTGGGACGGCGCCATTCTCGCCGCGGCTCACCGTCTCGGCGCTTCGACACTCTACACAGAAGACCTCAACCACGATCAGACCTACGGGTCGGTGCGCGTCGTGAACCCTTTCCGAGCCAACTAGCCGAGATTGTCATGTCCATCCTGATCGACAAGAACACCAAGGTCATCTGCCAGGGCTTCACCGGCAAGAACGGCACCTTCCATTCCGAACAGGCGATCGCCTATGGCACGCAGATGGTCGGCGGCACCTCGCCGGGCAAAGGCGGGAGCTTGCATCTCGGCCTGCCGGTCTTCGACAGCGTCCATGAGGCCAAGCAGAAGACCGGCGCCACCGCGTCCGTCGTCTATGTGCCGCCTCCGGGCGCGGCCGATGCGATTTGCGAGGCGATCGACGCCGAAATCCCGCTGATCATCTGCATCACCGAGGGCATTCCGGTGCTCGACATGGTCAAGGTCAAGCGCTCGCTCTCCGGCTCCAAATCGCGGCTGATCGGGCCCAACTGCCCCGGCGTCGTCACGGCCGGCGAGAGCAAGATCGGCATCATGCCGGCCAACATCTTCAAGCCGGGTTCGGTCGGCATCGTCTCGCGCTCGGGCACGCTGACCTATGAGGCGGTGTTCCAGACCACCCGCGAGGGGCTGGGCCAGACCACGGCCGTCGGCATCGGCGGCGACCCGGTCAAGGGCACGGAATTCATCGACATGCTCGAGATGTTCCTGGCCGACGACAAGACCGAGTCGATCGTGATGATCGGCGAGATCGGCGGCTCGGCCGAGGAGGATGCGGCGCAGTTCATCAGGGACGAGGCCAAGCGCGGGCGCAAGAAGCCGATGGTCGGCTTCATCGCCGGCCGCACCGCCCCTCCCGGCCGCCGCATGGGTCATGCCGGCGCGATCATCTCGGGCGGCAAGGGCGGCGCCGAGGACAAGATCGCGGCGATGGAAGCGGCCGGAATCCGGGTCTCGCCCTCGCCGGCGCGCCTTGGAAAGACCTTGGTCGAAGTGTTGAAGGGCTAAGTCGCGAATGGCGAGCAGCGAGTGGCGACGATCTGTCAGATCGCGGCGCCGCCAGACGATCTCCTCGCCACTCGCCGATCACCACTCGCCTAGGATTACGAAAGGCAGGACGACATCATGGCTCGCCAGGACATCAACGAGGCTCTCGCGCAGACGGGTTTCCTCTATGGCGGCAACGCGGCCTATATCGAGGATCTCTACGCCCGCTATGAGGCCGATCCGAAATCGGTCGACGAGCAGTGGCAGGGCTTCTTCGCCGGGCTGAAGGATGAGGGCTCCGCCATCGTCCAGAACGCCAAGGGCGCATCCTGGAAGAAGCCGAACTGGCCGATCGCCGCCAATGGCGAGCTCGTCTCGGCGCTCGACGGCAATTGGAGCGTGGTCGAGAAGGTCGTCAGCGACAAGCTCACCGGCAAGGCCAAGGCGGCGGGCGCCGCGCTCAGCGCCTCCGACGTGCAGCAGGCGACGCGCGATTCCGTGCGCGCGCTGATGCTGATCCGCGCCTACCGCATGCGCGGCCACCTGCACGCCAAGCTCGATCCGCTCGGCATCGAGACGGTGAAGGATCCCGAGGAATTGTCGCCGGCCGCCTTCGGCTTTTCCGAGGCCGATCTCGACCGCAAGATCTTCATCGACAACGTGCTGGGCATGGAGTTCGCCACGCTGCGCGAGATGGTCTCGGTGCTGCAGCGGACCTATTGCAACACCATCGGCATCGAGTTCATGCATATCTCCGATCCGGAGCAGAAGGCATGGCTGCAGGAGCGCATCGAGGGCCCCGACAAGGAGATCGCCTTCACCCGCGAGGGCAAGCGCGCCATCCTCAACAAGCTGGTCGAGGCGGAAGGCTTCGAGAAGTTCATCGACCTGAAATACACCGGCACCAAGCGCTTCGGCCTTGATGGCGGCGAGGCGTTGATCCCGGCGCTCGAACAGATCATCAAGCGCGGCGGCGCGCTCGGCGTGCGCGACATCGTCTTCGGCATGGCCCATCGCGGCCGCCTCAACGTGCTGACGCAGGTGCTCGGCAAGCCGCACCGCGCCCTGTTCCACGAGTTCAAGGGCGGTTCCTTCGCCCCCGACGACGTCGAGGGCTCGGGCGACGTGAAGTACCATCTCGGCGCTTCGTCGGATCGCGAGTTCGACGGCAACAACGTCCATGTCTCGCTGACCGCCAACCCGTCGCATCTCGAGATCGTCGACCCCGTGGTGCTCGGCAAGGTCCGCGCCAAGCAGGACCAATTCGGCGACATCGTCGAGCGCTCGAAAGTGCTGCCGCTGCTGCTGCATGGCGACGCCGCCTTCGCCGGTCAGGGCGTCGTGGCCGAATGCCTCGGCCTGTCCGGGCTGAAGGGCCACCGCACCGGCGGCTCGATCCATTTCATCATCAACAACCAGATCGGCTTCACCACCTATCCGCGCTATTCGCGCTCCTCGCCCTATCCGTCCGACGTGGCGAAGATGGTCGAGGCTCCGGTCTTCCATGTGAATGGCGACGATCCCGAAGCCGTGGTCTTCGCCGCCAAGGTGGCGATCGAGTTCCGGCAGAAGTTCCACAAGCCGGTCGTGGTCGACATGTTCTGCTATCGCCGCTTCGGCCATAACGAAGGCGACGAGCCGGGCTTCACCCAGCCGCTGATGTACCGCAAGATCCGCGGCCACAAGACCACGCTCGAGCTCTATTCCGCCAAGCTCGAGGCCGAGGGCGTGATTCAGCCCGGCGAGGTCGACGAGATCCGCGCCGCCTGGAAGGCCAAGCTCGAAGTCGAGTTCGACGCCGGCCAGAGCTTCAAGCCCAACAAGGCCGATTGGCTCGACGGGCGCTGGGCCGGCATGAAGGCGATCCGCGCCGATGAGGACGATCCGCGCCGCGGCGCCACAGGCGTCCCCGCCGCGGTGCTAAAGGAGATCACCGACAAGATCACCACCGTCCCGGCCGGCTTCAACGTCCACCGCACCATCCAGCGCTTCCTCGACAACCGTCGCAAGGCGGTCGAGACCGGGCAGGGCATCGATTGGGCGACCGCCGAGGCGCTGGCCTTCGGCTCGCTGCTGCTCGACGGCAATCCGGTGCGGCTCTCCGGCCAGGATTGCGAGCGCGGCACCTTCTCGCAGCGCCATTCGGTGCTGATCGACCAGGAGACGGAAGCGCGCCACACTTCGCTGAATCATATCCGCGACGGCCAGTCCCGCTACGAGGTCATCAACTCGATGCTCTCGGAAGAGGCGGTGCTGGGCTTCGAATACGGCTACTCGCTGTCGGAGCCCAACGCCCTGACCTGCTGGGAGGCGCAGTTCGGCGATTTCGCCAATGGCGCCCAGGTGGTGTTCGACCAGTTCATCTCGTCGGGCGAGCGCAAATGGCTGCGCATGTCGGGCCTCGTCTGCCTGCTGCCGCATGGCTATGAGGGCCAGGGGCCGGAGCATTCCTCCGCCCGTCTCGAGCGCTTCCTGCAGATGTGCGCCGAGGACAACATGCAGGTGGCGAATTGCTCGACGCCCGCGAGCTATTTCCACATTCTGCGTCGGCAGCTGAAGCGCGATTTCCGCAAGCCGCTAATCCTGATGACGCCGAAGTCGCTGCTGCGCCACAAGCGCTGCGTCTCGACGCTGGAGGATCTGGCGGAGGGCTCGACCTTCCACCGCGTGCTGCATGACGACGCCGAGCGCGGCGCCTCCGAGACCAAGCTGGTCAAGGACGCCAAGATCCGCCGCGTCGTGCTCTGCTCCGGCAAGGTTTATTTCGACCTGCTGGAAGAGCGCGAGAAGCGCGGCATCGACGATGTCTACCTGATGCGCGTCGAGCAGCTCTATCCCTTCCCGCTGAAGTCGCTGGCCCAGGAACTCTCGCGCTTCAAGGCCGCCGATGTCGTCTGGTGCCAGGAAGAGCCGAAGAACATGGGCGCCTGGACCTTCGTCGAGTCCTATCTCGAATGGGTTCTCGGCCATGCCGGCTCCAAGTCGAAGCGCCCGCGCTATGTCGGACGCCCGGCCTCGGCCGCGACGGCGACCGGCCTGATGTCGAAGCATCTCGCGCAGCTCAACGCGTTCCTGGACGAAGCCTTCGCGGCCTGACCAGGCGCCACACACGACCCGAATCAGAAGAGGCCTGACAATGGCGACCGAAATCCGCGTACCCACCCTCGGCGAATCCGTCTCCGAGGCCACCATCGGCAAGTGGTTCAAGAAGCCGGGCGACGCTGTGAAGGCCGATGAGCCGCTGGTCGAGCTCGAAACCGACAAGGTGACGCTCGAGGTCAACGCGCCGGCCTCCGGCGTGCTCGGCGAGATCGTCGCCAAGGAAGGCGACACGGTCGGCGTCTCCGCTCTGCTCGGCATGATCTCGGCCGGCTCCGGCGCGGCCGCCCCGGCCGCCGCCAAATCCGCTGACAAGAGCGATGACAAGGCCGTCGCCCAGGCTTCGGGCAAGGCCGGGGCCGAGACCTCCGCAGCCGCCCAGAAGCAGGCGGGCGAGGTCGCCGGCGACACGCAGATCAAGCCTGCAACCAAAGCCGCCGATTCCGGCCCGGCCGTGGGTCGGCTCGCGGCCGAAAGCGGCGTCGACCCCTCGACCGTGAGCGCCTCGGGCAAGGATGGCCGCGTCACCAAGGGCGATATGCTGGCCGCGATCGCCACCGGCGGCCAGGCCGCCCCGGCGCCGGCCGCCCCCGTGCAGGTTCGCGCGCCATCGGCGCCGGACGACGCCTCGCGCGAAGAGCGCGTCAAGATGACCAAGCTGCGCCAGACCATCGCGCGGCGGCTCAAGGAGGCCCAGGCCACGGCGGCGATGCTGACCACCTTCAACGAGGTGGACATGTCGGCGGTGATGAACCTGCGCAACCAGTACAAGGACGTGTTCGAGAAGAAGCACGGCGTAAAGCTCGGCTTCATGGGCTTCTTCGTGAAGGCCTGCGTGCAGGCGCTCAAGGAAATCCCCTCGGTCAACGCCGAGATCGACGGAACCGACATCGTCTACAAGAACTATTACCACGTCGCCGTCGCCGTCGGGACCGACAAGGGCCTGGTAGTGCCTGTGGTGCGCGACGCCGACCAGCTCTCCATCGCCGGCGTCGAGAAGGCGATCGGCGCGCTGGGCAAGAAGGCCCGCGAGGGTTCGCTCAAGATCGAGGACATGCAGGGCGGCACCTTCACCATCTCGAATGGCGGCGTCTATGGCTCGCTGATGTCGACGCCGATCCTGAACGCGCCGCAATCGGCCATTCTCGGCATGCACAAGATCCAGGAGCGCCCGATGGTCGTCGGCGGCCAGATCGTGGTGCGCCCGATGATGTATCTGGCCGTCAGCTACGACCACCGCATCATCGACGGCAAGGAGGCTGTGACCTTCCTCGTGCGCATCAAGGAGGCGCTGGAAGACCCGGCGCGGCTCGTGCTGGATCTCTGAGACGCCCCGATCCGAATGCCGACGATCGCGATTATCGACGGCGTTCGGATCGTCATCTATCTCAAGGACCACCTGCCACCACATCTCCATGCGCTGGTCGGCGGGCACGAGGCGCAGATTTCGATAGCGACTGGTGATATCCTCAACGGCACGCTGCCTCCAGCCAAGGCCAGATTGGTCAAGGCCTGGCTGGCAGCCCATCGCGGACAGGTCGCTCATCTCTGGAGGGAGATCCGGGACGGTCGCTTTAGCGGAGGCCAGATCACATGAAGTACCGGATCAAGGAGATCGAGGTCCTGCGCCATCCCGTCGTGAAGGTGACGTTCGACGATGGCCTGGCGGGCGAATACGATCTGTCGGATTGGATCGCCACCGACCGGATCGCCCAGGTTTTGAAGGATACGCGCCGGTTCGCGCAGGTCGAGATCGGGCCGGAGGGACGCTCCTTCGGATGGAACCTGGGTGAGGCGGGGCATGAGATCGATCTCTGCTCCGACGCCGTCCGCATCAAGATCGAAACCGATTTGGTCGAGCGCATGGCGTCGGACTATGCCGCCAGTCGAAC
>JBKBRD010000066.1:0-11698 GCA_046292405.1 Allobosea sp.
AGCCTTCTTCGCCGCGCGCTTCTTCTCGACATAGCGCACCGAATGCACCGACAGCTCATAGAGCAGCAGCATCGGCACGGCGAGCATGAGCTGTGAAATGACGTCCGGCGGCGTCAGCACCGCGGCCACGACGAAGACGAAGACGATGGCGTAGCGGCGCTTGTCCTTCAGGAAGGCGGAATCGATGATCCCCGCCTGCCCGAGCAGCGTCAGGATGACTGGCAGCTGGAAGGAGATGCCGAAGGCGAAGATCAGCGTCATGATCAGCGAGAGATATTCGCTGACCTTGGGCAGGAGCGCGATGCCCGCCTGGCCTTCGGTCGCCGCCTGCTGCATGCCGATCGAGAATTTCATCAGCACCGGCATGGCGAAGAAGAACACCATCGCCGCGCCGGCGACGAAAAAGATCGGCGTCGCCGCGAGATAGGGCGCGAACGCCTGCCGCTCGTTCTTGTAGAGCCCCGGCGCCACGAATTTGTAGATCTGCGTCGCGATCACCGGAAAGGCGAAGAAGCCCGCGCCGAAGGCGGCGATCTTGATCTGGGTGAAGAGATATTCGAGCGGCGCTGTGTAGATCAGCTGGACGTTCGCTCCCGGCCCCGCCGCCCAGACATAGGGCAGCACCAGGATGTTGTAGATCTGCGTCGCGAAGGCGAAGCAGACGAAGAACATGGCGAGGAAGGCGAGCAGCGACTTGATCAGCCGGGCCCGCAGCTCGATCAGATGGTCGATCAGCGGAGCGCGCGAGGCCTCGATCTCGTCTTCGCCATCGCGCGTGTTGACGACGCTCATGCCGTGCTCCCGTCGTCGCCTGCGACCTGCTTGGGCTTGCGCACGCGTTTGGGCTTGGGCGCGGGTTCCGGCTCGGGCGCAGCGATCGGCGCGGGCTCGATCACAATATCGGGCAGCGGCTCAGGTCCCGGCAGCTTGGCCAAAAGCGCCTCCGCCTCCTTCATCGCCATGTCGTCGGCGCCGGTCGGCAGCGGGTCGGCCAGCGCGTCCGAGGGCTTGAAGTCGTCGATCGGCTTGAAGGCCGGCTGCGGCTCGGGGTTCATCGCGGTCGAGACGGATCCGCCGACATCCTCGACCTGCTTCTTGAGGTCGTGCAGTTCGGCTTCGCGCATCGCCTCGTTGAACTGGCCCTGGAACTCGCCGGCCATGCGGCGCAGTTTCCCGACCGTCTGACCGACGGTGCGCATGGCTTTCGGCAGGTCCTTGGGGCCGATCACGACGAGCGCAACCGCCCCGATCAGCATCAATTCGCTCCAGGCGATGTCGAACATCGACAGTCCGTCCTCTCAACCGCCCGCCGCAGCGGACAGCAAGCCCTCAGGCCTTGGTCTCGGCCTTGGCGGTCGCGGCTGCGTTGCTGGCCTGGGTGTGGTCGATGATCTTGGGATCGACCGGAGTCGCCGCCGTCGGCGGGACATCGTCCTCGGCCATGCCCTTCTTGAAGGATTTGATGCCCTTCGCGACATCGCCCATCAGCTCGGACACCTTGCCGCGCCCGAACAGCAGCATCACGATGACGCCGACGACGATCCAGTGCCAAATGCTTACGCCACCCATGGCGGTCTCCTCCAGAAAGCTCGGCCACGGCCAGAGGCGGTGACGCCCATGGTCAGGTCCTGTGATTTCGCGGAACCTATGTGTCCCCCGCGGGGAACACAAGGACTTCGTCGGTCGCGATCTCCACGCCGACATCGTCGCCCTCGCCCAGCGCGCCCCCGAGCGAGAGCCGCGCCGTCAGCGGCCGGTCGAATCCAGGCACGGCGAGCTGGACATGGTCGACCTCGCCGAGGAAACGTCGCGTCACGATGCGCCCCGGCAGGCAGAAACCGGCCGCCTTGAGCCGGATCCCGTGCGGGCGGATGCAGACGATCGCCTCCGCTCCTTCCGCCAGGCCGGGCGCGGGAAAACGCCCGACCGGCGTGTCCACGGCGCCGCGCAGGACGCGCCCTTCGATTTCGGTAAAGTCGCAGAAAAATCGGGCGGCAAAGAGGCTGTTGGGCTGGCGATAAAGCGTCTCGGCCGTGCCGATCTGGACGATGCGGCCCTGGCGCATCAGCACGATGCGGTCGGCGATGCGCATCGCATCCTCCGGATCATGCGTGACGATGATCGAGGTCGCGCCGGTCTCGTGCAGCAGCGCCGCCGTCTCGTCGCGCACCACGTCGCGCAGCCGCCGGTCGAGATTCGAGAACGGCTCGTCCATCAGCAACACGCCGGGCCTGGGCGCGACGGCCCGGGCCAGCGCCACGCGCTGCTGCTCCCCGCCTGAGAGCATGTGCGGATAGGCGTCGACCAGGTCGGAGAGCCCGACGCGCGAGATCGCCCGCATCGCCGAAGCCTCGGCCGAGCGCTCGTCGAGCCCGCGCAGGCCGAAGCGGACATTTTCGCGCAGGGTCAGATGCGGAAACAACGCGTAGTCCTGGAACACCAGCCCGACGCCGCGATTTTCCGGCTCGATGAAATGCTCGGGCGATGACACGTCCCTGCCCTCGAGCAGCACCCGGCCCTCGCTCGGCCGCTCCACCCCTGCCGCCAGCCGCAGCAGCGTCGTCTTGCCGCAGCCGGACTGGCCGAGCAGCGCCACGATCTCGCCCGGCTCGACAGAGAGCGTCACATCGTTCAGCGCCGTGACCTCGCCGAAGCGCTGGGTGACGCCCTCGAAGCCGAGCGCCATCGGAATCGAGGCGCCCGCGGTGCCCCGCCGCCCCCAACTCAACCACCGCGCCACGCTTTCGCTGCGAGTCACTATTCTGCTCCGGCCCCTGATTGCGCGCCCGTCCTCGGCGACCCAGCGCAGTGGGCTGGGTGCGGGCTTACTCCTGCGCCGTGTGCGGTGCGGCGTCGCCCTCGTCAAGCGGCGTGAACAGATCGCCGAGCGGGTCTTCGTCGGCGCGCAGGTCCGGATCGTCGTCAGGAACAGGCACGCTCATGTCGCGCGTGAGCCGCCCCTCGATCAGCCCGGCGCCCTTCAACTCCTCCAGCCCGGGCAGATCGTCGATCCGGTCGAGCCCGAAATGCTCGAGAAAGCCCGGCGTCGTGCCGAAGGTCACCGGCCGCCCTGGCGAGCGCCTGCGGCCCCTGAGCCGCACCCAGCCGGCCTCGAGCAAAATGTCGAGCGTGCCGCGCGCCGTGGCGACGCCGCGGATCTCCTCGATCTCGGCTCGCGTCACCGGCTGGTGATAGGCGATGATCGACAAGACCTCGAGCGCCGCCCGCGACAATCGGCGCGGCGGTTCGGCCTCTGCCGCCAGCAGATAGCCGAGATCGGGCGCGGTGCGGAATGCGTAGCCGCCGGCCACCGCCTGCAGCGTCACCCCGCGTGGCGCGTAATGCGCCATCAGCCGCGCGATCAGCTGCTGCACATCGATGCCGGACGGGATCGAGCGCGCCAGATCCTCGGCCGTGAGCGGGCGGGCAGAGGCGAAAAGCAGCGCTTCCGCGACCCGCAGCGCGTGCCCGAACGCCTCGCGCCCGTCCTCGTCCGCGCCGGCCTGCCCTTCCATCGGCGTTTCGTCTGGGCTCATAGCGGCAATCGCGGCGGCCGGGCCGAGCGCCGGCGCAGATAGAGCGGCGCGAACGCATTGTCCTGGCGCAGGTCGAGCTCCCCTTCCCGCACCATCTCCAGCATGGCCGAGAGCGCCGACGCCTTGACCGTCGCGCTCATCTCCCGCCTTGGCAGGCCATGCGAGGCCATGTAGCGGGTCAGATAGGGGTCGATCTCGGTCCAGTCGCCAGCTTCCCCGACCAGCCGCTGCAGCGCCTCGCGCGCCTCGACCAGCGACCAGACCAGCCTGTGCCCGACCGATATATGGCCCTGCACGCGCTTTTGCCGCTGCTGGGCGTAGGCTGCGAGCAGATCGTAGAGCTCCGCCTCCCAGACCGGCCGCGCCCCCGCCACCACCGCCTCCGGCGCGCCGCGCGCAAAGACGTCGACGCCGAGCCGTTCGCGCGAGGCGAGCCTGCGCGCAGCCGCGCGAATCGCCTCCAGCCGCCGCAGCCGCAAGGCCAGCGCGGTGGCGAGATCGGCGGCGCTGGGCTCCTCCCCCTTAGGCGGCTCCGGCAGCAGCAGCCGCGATTTGAGATAAGCGAGCCACGCCGCCATCACCAGGTAATCGGCGGCGAGCTCCAGCCGAAGCGCCCGCGCCTCCTCGACGAAGACGAGATATTGCTCGGCCAGCGCCAGGATCGAGATGCGATGCAGATCGACCTTTTGCCGGCGCGCGAGATCGAGCAGCAGATCGAGCGGCCCTTCATAGCCGTCGACATCGACCATCAGCGCGGCCTCGTCGCCCTGGCGCGCGCCGTCCTCCTCGAATGGCAGTTCAGCGGCCATGCCGGCCCGCCCCCCATTGCCGCATGCCAACCCCTTTCCCTCATGGACGAGGAGCCGGCCACGGGCTCGCATCCTCATCGACAAGGGTTCAGGCTGGACAGCCCCCCAGCGTCAGGTTCCCGCGTTCAGGCGCCCAAGGCAAGCGTCAATGCCCCGCCAAAGCCTTTGCCGGCACGGCGGGCGCGCCTTCCCAGCGCGTATGCGCCGGCAGGTTCTCGCCCTTCATGATGATCGTCAGCTGGCCGATCTGGGCGAAATCGCCGACATGGGTGTCGTAGAGCACGGTTGCAGCCGCTCCCACGCAGACGCCCTTGCCGAGATGCACGCGGCCGACCTTCATCACCCGGTCTTCGTAGAGATGGGTCTGCAGCGCCGAATGGGCGTTGATCTGGCAGAAGTCGCCGACCGTCACGCAATCGAATTCGGTGATGTCGGTCATGTCCATCCACACGCCCTTGCCGAACTTCGCGCCGAACAGCCGCAGGAACCACGGCAGGAACGGCGTGCCGCGCAGATATTCGAACAGGACCTTGCCGCCGAGTCCGGAATACAAGACCGCGATCGATTCGGTGCGCATCGCCCACCACGACCACATCGGCTTCATCAGCGGCTTGTAGACGCCCATCATCAGCCATTTGATCGCGACGCAGATCAGCGCCTGCGTCACGGCGATCAGCACCGACACGGCCATGAAGGACAGCACGAGGCCGAGCCAGTCGCGCTCGTTGATCTTCTCCTGCAGCACCAGATCGACGGCGATGGTGCCGAAGGTGATGAACAGCATGGCGGGGAAGGAGGTGTGCAGCGCTTCGAACAGGCCGCGCAGGGTCTGCTTCCGCCAGGACGGCTGATAGGTCCAGGTCGCGCCGAGATCGACCTTCTGCCGCGTCGGCAACCGGATCGGCGGCGAGCCGAACCAGGTGTCGCCCGGCTGCATCTGGTCATTGGCCGGCGGCTTCGACTTGATGCCGATCAGCACGCGGTCGGGAATATGGGCTCCCGGCGGCACGACCGCATCGTTGCCGACGAAGACCTGGTCGCCGGTGCGCGTCATGTCGAGGCGCATATAGCCGCGCCGCATGTCCTCGTCTCCGAAGACGACCTCGTCGGCGATGAAGTTGCCGGCGCCGATGCCGGTGACGTCGTAGCGGCCCGACAGGTTGGTCGAGATTTCCGAGCCCTTGCCGATGGTTGCGCCCATCATCCGGTACCAGGCCCGCATGTAGATGGTGGCGAAGAGCGAGGACAGCGTGTCGAGCGTCACTTCCGTCGCCAGCCCGACCGTCCATTTCCGCGCGAAGAAGGAGGAGTGGATCGAATAGGAGCCGGAGGAGACGCGCGGCAGGATGAGCCAGCGCAGCGCCGCCATCAGGAACACCGTCAGCGTGATCAGCCCGATCGCCGTCGGCCAGGTCAGGATCGGCAGATACCAGAGATAGCTGATCTCCGACCAGGTCGCGATCCAGTCGTCGATCTTGTCGAACAGCATAAAGGCCGGGAAGATCGGCAACAGGCTGACCGGCGGCAGCACGATCAGCATGAGGATGTAGAAGGCGGTCATCGCCGCGCGGCGACGCGGACCGGCCTCGGCCTGCGGCGGCAGCGAAGCGAGATCGACCATGCCGACCTTGCGGCCGGGAGACCCGTCCCAGATTTCCGCCTCGCCGACATGGCTGCGGGGCGGCACGGTCGTCAGGTCGAGCAGTTCGACATGATCGCCGACGACGCAGCCATGGCCGAACACCACCGAGGAGCCGGCATAGACATCCTTGCCGATGGTGATGCGGTCGATGATCAGCTTGTCGCCCACCGCCTCGGCGTTGGCGAAGGTCGCCTTGGCGCCGAGGGACGTGCCGTCGCCAACGCTGATCAGGTCGACCGCGCCAGCCTCGTAGTCAGAAATGATGACGTCCTTGCCGACCTTCGCGCCGAGAAGACGCCAGTAAAAGCGCATCACAGGGGTGGATTGCAGCCACTTGATGTGCACGAGCCCGGCGATGCGCGAGGCGAACCACCAGCGAAAATAATACACGCCCCAGAGCGGGTAGACGCCGGGCTTCGTCCGTCCGAGCACGAGCCATTTCAGCCCGATGGCGATGAAGCCGGTGACGATGGTGATGGCGACATAGACGCCGAGCAGCGCCGCGATCTGCGCCGGCAGCGCCAGATCCTCGCCCGAGATCAGCATGTAGGTGACGAAGATGCCGAGCCATTGCGAGGTCGACAGCCCGATGATCACCGGCAGCGCCGCGGCTTGCGCGCAGCCGCACAGGAAGCGACGCAGGAAGGAGGGCGGCGTGAAGGAGAGATCCAGCGTCTCCCCGACGCCGCGCTCGTCCAGCAAGGTCGCCATGCCGCGCAGGCTGCGCGCGCCATAGACGTCCTGCAGCGTGATCCCGGCATAGGCGGGGGTCTCGCGCACGATCGAGATGAACCGCGCCGCCAGCAGCGAATGCCCGCCGAGATCCATGAAGAAATCGGCCTCGAGCGGCAGGCTGGCGGCGCCGAGCACGCGCTTGGCGGCGTCGAGCAGCGCGGCTTCCGTGGCGTTGCGCGGCGGCTCCTGCTCGCCTGCGGGCGCAGGCGCCGTCAGCGGCGCCGCCTTCAGCATCTTGCGGTCGAGCTTGCCCGACACCATCAGCGGCAGCGAACCGACAGCCTCGAAATGCGCCGGAACCATGTAGGGCGGCAGCTTGTCGCGCAGCGCGGCGCGCAGGGCCGCGGCGTCGACGGCGACGCCCGGCTCGGCCACGACGAAAGCGACCAGCCGCTCGATCTCGTCATCGACGCGCAGCACGACCGCCGCCTGGTTGACGCCCGGCTCGTCGCCGAGCTTGCTCTCGATCTCGCCGAGTTCGACGCGGAAGCCGCGGATCTTGATCTGGTCGTCGATGCGGCCGTGAAAGACGATATTGCTCGACTGGTCGAGGCTGACGGCGTCGCCCGAGCGATAGAGCACCGGATCGGCCGTCCCGCCGAACGGGTTTGGAATGAATTTCTCGGCCGTCAGCTCCGGGCGGCCATGGTAACCGCTGGCGACGCTGGGCCCGCCGATCAGCAATTCGCCCTGCTCGCCCGGCCCCACCAGCCGCATCGCCTCGTCGACGACATAGGCTGTGTAGTTCGCGATCGGCCGCCCGATGGTCACCGGTTGGTCCGGATGAACCTCGGCCGCGGTGGCGACGACGGTGGTCTCGGTCGGGCCGTAGGTGTTCAGAATACGCCGTCCTGGACGCGACCACTTCTGCACGATCGCAGGCGGCAACGCCTCGCCGCCCAGCAGGATCAGCCGCAGCGACGGCACGTCGGCAGGCAGAATGCCCAGCAGCGTCGGCACCGTGTCGATGATGGTGACGCCGGCCTGGGTCAGCAGCGTGGGCAGCTTCTCGGCGTCGCCCATCGTCTCGGGCGAGGCCACGTAAAGCGTTGCGCCCACCAGATAGGGCGTCCAGATCTCCTCCATCGACAGGTCGAAGGCGACGGAACCGCCCTGGAAGACGATGTCGTCGGGACCAAAACCGTAGAACGCGTTCCCCGAGCGCAGGAAATGGCAGATGTTGGCGTGGCTGATCACGATCGCCTTGGGCGTGCCGGTCGAGCCCGAGGTGTAGATCAGATAGGCCGGGTGACTGCGCGTGAGGCCGGTCGCACGTGCGGGCATCGCGACGCCGTCATCGGCGGCGGCGAGCTTTGCCGGGGTCCAGACCGTGCGGCCGGCGCCCGACGCGCGCGGCGTCCAGGCTTCGGCCGTCACCAGCCCCTTGGCCTGTGCGTCGTCGAGGCAGGTCGCGATGCGCTCGACCGGCGCCTCGGCGTCGAAGGGGATCCAGGCCGCGCCGGCGCGCGTGATCGCGATCTGGGCGATGAGCAGATCGATGCCGCGCGGCATCCAGAGACCGACCAAGTCGCCGGGGCCGATGCCGGCGAGCGCCAGTCCCCTCGCCTGCTGGCCCGCAAGCGACCAGACCTCGGCATAGCTCAGGCTGCGAACGCCATCGACGAGCGCCGGATGCTCCGCCCGCGCCGAAGCGGTTGCGGCGAAGATCTCGGACAGCACCTCATCCCTGATGAGATCGGGCTTGATATCGCCGACGAGCATGCCGAAAGGCGCCGCCCCGGCGATTTCGACCGCCGGACTGATGTGAATATCGTTCATGACGCCCCGTTGAAGTCGGATATCGCCATCACCTGCCTGCGCCGCCAACGGCCCGCCAGCCTGTGCTCGATATCCTGCAGCGACTCTCGATTCGATCCGATCGGCGCCCGTCCGGCGCTATCCGCCCCGTCACCCGACCGAGCGCCATGCAGCACACCGCTAACATAATCGTGATGAAAGCGCAGCACTGAACCGGCGATGAACGAAACTGCATGGACGACCCGGGCAGCAAGACGCTAGCGCCTCACACCCACTCCGCCCTGCCCTCCGAAAGCACCAGGATCTTCCCCTGCCAGATATCGACCAGAGCAGCCTTCTGTGGCGAAACTGCGCCGGTGAGCGCCATGGCGGCGCGAGCCACGCCGCCATGGCTGACGACCACGGCTTCGCGCCCGAGCCCGGCGAAGACCGGGCGGATTCGCTCGGCCAGCATGCGGTAGCTTTCACCCTCCGGCGGAACGAAGCCCCATTTGTCGCGCTCGCGCGCCTGGGCCAGATCGCGCTCGGATTTGCGAATGTCGCGCCAGGTGAAGCCTTCCCAGCGGCCGAAGGTCAGCTCGCGCAGGCGCTCGTCGACGCGGTAGGCCTCCGGCTCGACGCCGAGCCCGCGCCGCAGGATCTCCATCGTTTCGCGCGAACGCTGCATCGGCGAACAGACGAAGTCGAGCTCCGCCCAATGGGGGGCGATGGCGCGCAGCCGGTCGGCGGTCTCGGCAGCCTGCCCGCGGCCGAGCGCGTTCAGCGGAATATCCTGCGAGCCCTGCAGCCGGCCTTCGCGATTCCAGTCGGTCTCGCCATGGCGGATGAGGATCAGGCGATGGGGCAGATTAAGCGGCGTCATGCCCGCGCTCTTGCACGCTTGCCGACGCCCCGTCAAAGCCCTCCGTCGCTTTCTGTTGGCCCCGCGGCGCACGGGCGTATATAGGCGGCTCTCCGCCACAGCAGATGGTCCCATGAGCCGGGCACTCACCTTGCCAGATGGTCGCCGCCTCGCCCTCGACGGCCGGCCGCTCCTGATGGGCATCGTCAACATCACCCCCGATTCCTTTTCGGACGGCGGAATGCTGTCCAGCGCCGAGGAGGCGGTCGCGCATGGGCTGCGCCTGGCGCAGGAAGGGGCCGACATCATCGATATCGGCGGCGAATCGACCAGGCCCGGCCATGTCCGCATCGAGCCCGAGACCGAGATGAAGCGGGTGCTGCCGGTCATCGCCGGCCTGCGCGGCGCGACCCACATCCCGCTCTCCATCGACACCTCGAAGGCCGTGGTCGCGGAAGCCGCGCTGGCGGCGGGCGCCTCCATCGTCAACGACGTCTGGGGCGCCCAGGCCGAGCCCGCCATCGCCGATGTCGCCGCCCGCTACGGCGCCCCCCTGGTGCTGATGCACAACCGCGACGCCATCGACCCCGCCATCGACATCCGCGCGGATGTGATGCGCTTCCTCGAACGCTCGATCGCCATCGCCCTCGCCGCCGGCGTGCCGCGCTCGCAGCTGGTGGTCGACCCCGGCATCGGCTTCGGCAAGACGCTTGCGCAGAACCTGACGATGATCCGGGAGATCGCCGGGCTCAAGCCGCTGGGCTGCCCGATCCTGCTCGGCGCCTCGCGAAAATCCTCGATCGGCAAGATCACCGGGCAGACCGTCGCGTCCGAACGCGTCGCCGGCAGCATCAGCGCCCATCTCTACGGCGCCAGCCAGGGCGCAGCCATCATCCGGGCGCATGATATCGCCCCGCACCTCCAGGCGTTTCAGGTCTGGGCGGCGCTGACAGAGACGAAAGAGGACTTGCGGTGAGCGAAACCGGCAGCATCCTGATCGAGAAACTCGACATCTACGCCTATCACGGCTGCTTCGCCGAGGAGGAGCGGCTGGGCCAGCGCTTCCTGCTCGACATCGTGCTGGCGACGGATATCCGCGCCTCGGCGCTGAGCGACTCGCTCGAGGACACGGTCGATTACGGGCGCGCCGTCGCGGTCGTCACCGAGGCTTTCACCAAGCGGCGCTACAACCTTTTGGAAGCGGCGGCGCGTGGCGTCGCGCTCGCGCTGCTCGACAGCTTCGCCAGCGTCACCCGCGTCGAAGTCACCTTGCGCAAGCCGGCCCCGCCGATCCACGCCAATCTTGCCTCCGTCGGCATCCGGCTGGATTTCCGACGTGAAGACTGAGGCGACGCTGGGTCTCGGCGGCAATGTCGGCGATGTCGTGGCGGCCTTCGGCCAGGCTCTGTCCAGCCTGTCTGCGCACCCGCAAATCGTGCTGCGCAAACTGTCCTCGGTCTACAGGACGCCGCCCTGGGGCAAGCTCGACCAGCCCGACTTCATGAACATGGCCGCCCTGGTCGAGACCTCGCTGCCGCCGCAGGACCTGCTCGCGCTGTGCCTCGATCTGGAGCGCCAGAGCGGTCGCGAGCGGCGCGAGCGCTGGGGTCCGCGCACGCTCGACATCGACATTCTCACCTACGGCGCAGTCTCGATCGGCGAGCCCGGCCTGCAGGTCCCCCATCCACGCATCGCGCAGCGGGCTTTCGTGCTCGCGCCCCTGGCCGAGATCGCCCCGGCCATCATGATCGGCGGCCGGACGGTCTCCGTGCTGTGGAGCGAGATGGAAGAGCCGGGGCTGCAGGTCGAGCCGGAAGAGACGGAGCGGTTGCAGCGCCTTTTACGCGGCGGGACGGGCGAGGTGGTCAAATAGGATGCGTGAGCATCCCAGCACTTGATCGCAGCGCTTCTTCTGTTTCACACTCTTTGCGTGCATTGACCGAGGCAATGCCCGATCTTGCAGAGGAGTGAGGATTTGTGGCGGACGGCGCTCTGGATGATCTTTTTGGACCGCCCCTCGCTCCCGAAGGCATCAGGCCGATCGAGCACGGGCTGGAGCCGACCAATCTGGTCGAATTTGATGACGCGGTGGCCCATGCGCTGAAAAGTCTGCTGGATGTGGCCAATCAGACACCCCTCGTTAATCACGTGTTGGAGAGTATGACGTTCCTCTGGGGGATCGATGTGGAAGGCCGCCTTATGATGTGCGTCGAAGAGATGTGCTGGGCCAGCGATCCCGACACCCGGTTTCCGCGGCTGCGCGGCATGCCCCTGGATGCGACGCCCTTCGCCGCGCTCGGCCATCCGCTGCTGTTCGACGGTGGTTATGCGAGAATTGCCGGTGAACTGTTCTTGGACGAAGGTCGCGGCGGCCTCG
>JBKBRD010000067.1:0-6275 GCA_046292405.1 Allobosea sp.
GGCGCTTGCGCCGACCCGAGGCCCCCGCAAACCGGATCGGAACCACCTCTCAGCCCTCATCCTCCGGGGCGATCGCAGATCGCGTCCCGAAGGATGCTTCAGGACCCTCCGCAGACCTCTGGAGCATCCTTCGAGACGCCGCGTTCCGCGCCTCCTCAGGATAAGCGCCGGACTGGACGAGCAGCCAGAAACCGCATGACCGCCATCCCCAGCACCACGCCTCCCCGCGCCCGCCGCATCGCCGCGACGCCGGGCCAGATCGCGCTGGCGCTCGCCATCGCCGCCTTCCTGCTGATGTTTCTGGTGTTGCCGGTGGCGACTGTGATTTACGTCGCTTTCACCGAAAAGGGCACGTCGAGCTTCACCCTCGTCAATTTCTACGATTTCTTCCGCACCGAGCTGTTCATGCGCTCGCTGTGGAACTCCTTCTACGTCTCGGCGATGTCGGTGGTCTGGGCCTCGGTCTTCGCCCTGCCGCTGGCCTATCTCACGACGCGTTATGCCTTTCGCGGCGCGGCCATCGTGCAGACGCTGGGCTTCCTGCCGCTGATCATGCCGCCCTTCGTCGGCGCGGTCGCGATGCAGCTGTTCTTCGGCCGCAACGGCTCGGTGAACCTGCTGCTGGACGAGTATCTCGGCTTCAAGATCGATTTCATGGAGGGGCTGAACGGGGTCATCTTCGTCCAGTCGGTGCATTATTTCCCGTTCATCCTGATCAATCTTTCGGCCAGCCTGCGCAATATCGACCGGGCCATGGAGGAGGCGGCGCAGAATCTCGGCTGCTCCGGCTTCCGCCTGTTCCGGCGCATCGTCTTCCCGCTCGCCATGCCGGGCTATCTCGCCGGCGCCTCGCTCGTCTTCGTCAAGGTCTTCGACGATCTGGCGACGCCGCTGCTCCTGAACGTCAAGGACATGCTGGCGCCCCAGGCCTATCTGCGGGTGACCTCGATCGGCATCGCCGATCCCATGGGCTACGTGATTTCCGTCGTGCTGATCGTTGCCTCCGTGCTCGCCATGTGGCTGTCGGCGCGGGCGATGAAGGGCCGCGACTACGCCACCACCCAGCGCGGCGGCGGCGGCCTGGCGCGGCGGCGGATGACCATGGGCGAAGCCGTCTTCGGCTATGGCGTGGTCTTCCTCATCCTGGCGCTGGTGCTGGCCCCGCATCTCGGCCTGCTGCTCCTGTCCTTCGCCACGATCTGGTCGTTCTCGCCCCTGCCCGACGCCTTCACCCTCGCCCATTACGGCCGCGTCTTCGGCGAGAGCTCGGTCTACATCAAGAACACGCTGATCTACGCCAGCATCGCCGGCGGCATCGACGTGGCGCTGGGCGTCGCCATCGCCTATCTCGTCCTGCGCACCAAGCTGATCGGCCGCGAATGGCTCGACTGGATGGCCACCGCCGCGCTCGCCATTCCCGGCGTCGTGCTCGGCATCGGCTATCTCCGCACCTTCTACGGCGTCACCTTGCCCGACGGCACGCCGCTGGCGACGTTGTGGATCACCATCGTGCTGGCCCTGGCGATCCGGCGCCTGCCCTATGCTCTGCGCGCCTGCTACGCGGCGCTGCAGCAGATTTCGGTTTCGCTGGAGGAGGCGGCGGAAAATCTCGGCGCCACCAAGGCCCGCACCGTGCGCCGCGTCGTTGTGCCGCTGATGGCGGGGGGCATTCTCGCCGGCTTCGTCACCTCCTTCTCGACCGCGGCCGTCGAGCTTTCGGCGACGCTGATGCTGGTGCAGTCCAATTCGGACGCGCCGCTCGCCTATGGGCTCTACGTCTTCATGCAATCGGCGGCGGGGCGCGGTCCGGGCGCGGCGCTGGGCGTCGTCGCGGTGCTGCTCGTCGCGGCCTGCACGCTCCTGTCGCATTACATCATCGAACGCAGCCAGACCGCCAAGGGCATGGGACATTGACGATGAACGCCAGCATGATCGGCCGTCCCGACGCGCCCGCCCTGTCGACTCCGGCGGTTGCGGTCGAGATCGAGGGCGTCAATCTGTCCTATGGCGACAACCATGTCCTGAAGAACATCGATCTCGCCATCGAACCGGGCGAGTTCTTCGCCTTCCTCGGTCCCTCCGGCTGCGGCAAGACGACTTTGCTCAGGCTGATCGCCGGCTTCAACCAGGCCGATACCGGCCGCGTGACCATCGCCGGCAAGGATATTTCGGCGCTGCCGCCATGGAAGCGCGATGTCGGCATGGTGTTCCAGTCCTATGCGCTCTGGCCGCATATGAGCGTGCGCCGCAATGTCGCCTTCGGGCTCGAGGAGCGCGGCGTCAAACGGGCGGAGGTCGAGCGGCGGGTCGATGTCGCGCTCGGTCTCGTCGGCCTATCGCATCTCGGCGACCGCAGACCGTCGCAGCTCTCCGGCGGACAGCAGCAGCGCGTCGCCGTGGCGCGCACCGTCGCGGTCGAACCGAAAGTGCTTCTGCTCGACGAGCCGCTGTCCAATCTCGACGCCAAGATGCGGGTCCAGGTCCGGCGCGAGCTGCGCGATCTGCAGCAGCGCCTCGGGCTGACGACGATCTTCGTCACCCACGACCAGGAGGAAGCCAACACCATCTGCGACCGCATCGCGGTGATGAACGATGGCGCGATCCAGCAGGTCGGCACGCCGATGGAGCTCTACGAGCGGCCTGCCAACCTGTTCGTGGCCAACTTCCTCGGCACAGCCAACATCCTGCCGGGAACCGTCGAGGGCGCGGGCGGCGAGCGTCGGTTCAGGCTGGAGGGGGGCGCGAGCATCCCGCTCGGCGAGCGCGCCGTGCCGGCCGAGGCGAAACTGGTGTTTCGTCCGCAGCACGCGCGGTTGATTCCAGCCGACGCCATCGCGACCGGAACCGCCCTGCCCTGCATCGTCGCGAACCGCGAATTCCTCGGCTCGAGCGTGCGTTACTTCGTTCGCACGGGCGGCACGGAGGTCGCGGTGGATGCGCCCTTCACCTCGGGCCGCGACCTGCTCGAGGCCGGCTCCGCCGCGCTGCTCGATCTGCAGACCGATTCGCTGCTGCTGCTGGCGGGTTGAGACGACGCCGGCCGCGCCGCCTGGCGGCGTCGTCAGCCGAGCCTGGTCAGATGGGTCAGGACGCTCGCCCTGACATTGTCGATATGCGTGCGCATCGCCGCCTGGGCGCGCTCGCAATCCCTTGCCATCACGGCGTCGATGATCTCGATATGCTCGCTGGCGCCGGGCCTCAGCCGTTCCGGCACGCGGCCGGTATCGAAAATACGGGTCTTCTGCCTGAGATCGGCGACCATGCCAGCCAGCAGGCGCGAGCCGGCCAGCTTCACCACCGTGTTGTGCAGACGATCATCGGCGTCGATATGCGCCTCGGGGCTGGGAGCAGGCCCATCGCGAAAGGCGATGAAGACCTCACGCAGCGCCAGCAACTCGTCATTGCCGCCGACCGTTGCGGTGCGTCCCGCCGCCTCGACCTCGAGCAGCCGGCGCACATGCAGGATCTCGATGAAATCATCGACCGTCAGCCGCCTGACCACCGGGGTCAGCCCCGCCTCGCGGATGACCAGCCCATCGCTGACCAGCCGGGTGATCGCCTCGCGGACGGGGGTGCGTGAGACGCCCAGCCGGTCCGCCATGCGCTTTTCCTGCAGGGCGGTGCCCGTCGCCAGCTCGCCGCGCAGGATCATCTCGCGCATGCGCTCATAGGTCGAGGAACCGAGACTGGATGCTAGCGGCTCGCTGAGGCTCACTGTCTTGACCCCTCTTCCCAAATGCCTGCCCCAGCGTTCGTCGGCGCGCGCGCTGTTGCAGGCCTCTCCCCTGTGCGTCAAACGACCCTAACGTCAAGAATTCCGTCTTCGCGAACCGCGCCCGCCGGCGCCGATCCGGCGAAGCCGACGCGGCGGTGGTGGTTGTAGACATAGAGCCAGGGCGGATCCTGCTGCAGCCGCCGGTAGATCTGGCGGTAGATCTCAAAGCGCTGCGCCCGGTCCACGGTTATGCGCGCCCGGTCCAGCAGCGCTTCGATTTCAGGATTGCGATAGCCTTCCCACCACGAGCCGCGCACGCGGGAATCGACCTTCTCGCAGAGGACGCGGAAGCTGCTCATCGGGCTGGAATCGAAGACGCAGATGTCGCGGATGTTCTTCAGCCGGACCTGGTTGGCGTAGACCGTCCGGTCCGGCTCGAACGCGACATCGAAGCTGACGCCGAGCTCCGCCAGCTGGCGCGCCAGGGCCTCGACCAGCTGCGGCGCCTCGTCCGGCAGGCGCGTCGGGCAGTAGAGCGCGAGCCTCAGGCCGCCGCCAAAGCCCGCCTGTGCGAGCAGATCGCGGGCGCGGGCGCGGTCGACGGGAAAAGCCGGCGCATCGGGATCGAAGCCTTCATGCGCCGGGCTGACATAGCCATGCAGCGGCTGGCCAGCGCCGCCCAGCACGTCCCGCACCAGCGCCTCGCGATCGATGGCGAGGTTGAGGGCAAGGCGAACCCGCCTATCCGCAAGCGGACCGGAAGCCGCGTTGAACAGCAGGATCAGCGCCGTCGGCGAGAGGTGATCGATCAGCTCGAAGCCTTTATCCGCCAGCGGCGCGGAGGCCTGCCGGTCGAGCCCAACGGCGATCTGCGCCGTCCCGGAGACCAGCGCCGCCAGCCTCTCGCCGGAGGTCGCGCCGCGGCGGAAGGTGAGCGAGGCATGGCGCGGCGCCCCGTCGAAATGCTCTGGGTTGGCGTGCGCGGTGAGATGGTCGTCGCGCTCATAGCTGACGAGCCGGTACGGACCGGTGCCGACGGCGCGCTTGACCAGATCGTCCCCGGCCTGCTCCAGCGCGCGCGGCGAGACGATATGGCCGTAGGCCAGGATGTCGAAGAGATCGGCGATCGGCTCGGCCGTGGTGACGCGCAGCGTGTGGCTGCCCAGCGCCTCGACCGTCATCCCCGTCAGATATTGCGCATAGACGCCCGGCGCGCCCAGAGTCGCGCCCATGTCGGGGCGCGCCATCCGGTTGAGGCAATAGGCGACGGCCTGCGCGTCGCAGGGCTCGCCATCGTGGAAGCGGACGTTCTCGCGCAGGGTGAAGACCGTGCTGCGCGCATCGTCGGACATCTCCCAGCCCGTCGCCAGCGCGCCTTCCCAGCCCGACGGACCGCGCCGCACCAGCGCGTCGAACAGGGCGCCGAAGATCGCCAGCACATCGCTCGAATCGGTGCAGGCATGGGGATCGTCGAGAATCAGCCTGGGCTGGACGATGGTCAGGGCGTCGGACATTGGCACTCTCGCTTGCGTCATCAGGCTGCGGCGCTCGCGGCCGCGTCATGCAGGTGGCAGGCGACGGATTGTCCGCCGCCGATCTCGCGCAGCACCGGCCGCTCCTGGCTGCAGCGCGCGAAAGCCAGCGGGCAGCGGGTGCGGAAGCAGCAGCCGCTCGGCAGGGAAAACGCGCTCGGCACCTCGCCCTTGAGCTGGTCCTCCGCCGGGGGCAAGGCGACGCCGATCCTGGGCGCCGCCGTCAGCAGGGCGCGGGTATAGGGGTGGAGCGGGTTTTCGAAGATCGCGTCCTTCGGCCCGGTCTCGACCATGAAGCCGAGATACATCACGCCGATGCGGTCGCTGATATAGCGCACCACCGAGAGGTCATGGGTGATGAACAGGTAGGAGAAGCCGAACTCCTCCTTCAGATCCATCATCAGATTGAGGATCTGGGCCTGGATCGACACGTCCAGCGCCGAAACCGGCTCGTCGGCGACGATCAGCTGGGGCTGCACCGACAGCGCCCTGGCGATGCCGATGCGCTGGCGCTGGCCGCCGGAGAACTGGTGCGGGTAGCGCCCGGCATGCTCGGCCCCGAGCCCGACCTTGGCGAGCAGCGCCATGGTCCGCTGCTCGATCTCGGCCGCCGAGCCGGCATTGATCTCGCGCCATGGCTCCATGACGATGTCGCGGACCTGCTGGCGCGGATTGAGCGAAGCGTAAGGGTCCTGGAAGATCATCTGCAGCTTGCGCCGCACCGGTCGCATCTTCGCGAAATCATGCTGGGTGATGTCCTCCCCGTCGAGGATGATCGCTCCGGCGGTGGGCTCGTGCAGCTTGACGATGGTCTTCGCCAGGGTCGACTTGCCGCAGCCGCTTTCGCCGACGAGGCCGAGCACCTCGCCCCGCGCGATGCGCAGGCTGACCCCGTTGACGGCATGGACGATCCTGCGGCTGGCGCTCAGCCGGCCCTTTTCGAAGCGCAGCCGGTCGAAGAACCCGCCGGACACGTCGAAGCGCTGTTCCAGCCGGTCGACGGCGAGCAGCGGCGCAGTGGTGACGGC